>JBGPGM010000051.1:0-9077 GCA_041483855.1 Phycisphaerae bacterium
CCCCTCGGTGTTCTCGCGTGTGCCGATCCACCGCCCGTCGTCGCGGGTGGCGCAGCGGAACCACTCGCCGTCCCAGGCGTGGGCATCAACCGCCTCGACCAACCGCTCGCGACGGGCCAGGAACGTCTCCGCCGCGGCCCCGGCGCCGCTCGTCTCGAGGACGCGCGCAAAGTCAGCCAGCAACCCCGCCAGAAAGAACGCCAGCCACACCGACTCGCCGCGCCCCTCCACCCCCAGCGCCGACAACCCGTCGTTCCAGTCGCACGAGCCGATCAGCGGCAGACCCCGCGGGCTCATCCGCGCCGCCGCGCGAGCGAAGGCACGCCGGCAGTGCTCCAGGAGCGTCGCGCCCCCCGCGTCGTCCACGAACGGGACCACCTCGTTGAGCACCGCGAGGTCGTCTGTTTCCTTCAGGTAGTTGACCAGCACGTACGGCAGCCACAAGTAGTCGTCGCTGCACGCCGTCCGCAGCCCCGTCTCCGTCAGCGGGTGCCACCAGTGATAGACGCTCCCGTCGGCGAACTGGTGGGCCGCGTGCAGCAGGATCTGTCTGCGACACTGCGCCGGATCCAGCGGCAGCCAGATCTGGCTGTCCTGCAACTGGTCGCGATAGCCATAGGCCCCAGACTGCTGGTAGTAACCCGTCCGCCCCCACAGCCGCCCGCTGATCGCCTGGTACGGCAGCCAGTGGTTGTTGAGTAGGTCGAAGTCGTCCCGGTCCGTCTTCACACGCGTCGCAGAGAGCCGATCATCCCAGGCGCGGCCCGCACCCCGCACCGCCTCCGCCGCGCCCGCCGCGTCGGTGTACCGGTCCAGCAGCGCCGCCGCCTGCGCCTCGTCCGGTGCGCAGGTCAACAGGTAGTGCAGCCGCACCGTCTGCCCCGGTCCGAGCGTCAAGTCGCCCCCCAGTGCCGCCGCGGCGTCTCCGAAGCGCCCGAACCCGGCGCACGCCGGCGCCTCGCCCATCATCGCCGCCGGCACAGCCGGGTCCGTGTACCGGCCCAGGAACAGGGCCTTGTCCGCGATCGCCAGGTCGCGCTCGAACCGCACCCCCGCCACCGCGTGGGCCGCGGCGTACGGCCAAGGCCGGTTCCAGTGCTCCTTCTCGTTCCGCGCCGGCACGTCCCACATGTTCTTGGTGACGATAATGGCCCGGCGCGCGGCGTCGTGGCGCGTCGTGAAGAAAAGCCGGTGGAACTCGCGCTTGGCGTCCGGCGCCACGCCGCAACACCACTCGAAGAACGACCCGATCCGCAGCCGGCGCGCCCGGCCGGTCAGGTCGGTCAGCGCGACGATCCAGATCTCCACCGGATCCTCTGCGGCGACGGTCAGGGTCCACGTCGCGCGGATCCCGGCATGTTCGGTCGTGAACGTCGTCGCCCCCAGCGTGTGCTCGCAGCGGTAGACGTCGAAGGGCGTGCGGCACGGCGCGGGCGAGAGCGACCATACGTGCCCGCTGTTCAGGTCCGACACGTACAGGAACTTGCCGCGGTCGTCCCTGACCAGGTCCATCTCCCACCGCGTCAGGACGTTCAGTTGGCTGTTGTCCAGCCACGAGAACCCGCCCCCATTCTGGCTAACGACCAGGCCGTAGCGCCCGTTGCAGATCACGTTGACCCAGGGCATGGGCGTGCGCGGGTCCTCAATCCGGAACGTCCGCCCTGTAGGGTCGAAGTGACCGAAGGCGTTAGCGAACATTCCGTCGTCCACGATGGTGCCTCTTGGCAGCGCGGGGCAGATGAAGGCCGGCCGGTCGCGCGCCGAACCTGCCCGATGAAATCGCTTACATCCACTATGGCGCACATACCGAACGCTGTCAAGAGTCCCCAGCCAAACACCCCCCGAATTGCATCGCCTCACCCACGCCAGCGCAAAAAAACGGGGGGGCGATCAAACTTGGATCGCCCCCCTTCGGGTCTCAAGAGAGAAGAGTGTCTTGATTCGTCGCCCTAGCGCCGCCGACGCGCCAGCATGCCCAAGCCCACAAGCGCCAGCGCGGCCCCGCCCGGCGCCGGCACGATGTGGATGTTGCCCCAGTTGCCGATCGCGCCGTTCTGCGGGTTGTTCGCGTCGATCACGACCTGCAGGTACCCGCCCAGCGTCGTGCCGTCGATGATCCCCTGCTCCAGGTTCGTGAACGCCAAGGCCGGGCTCGAGAGCGCGCCGGCGTGGTAGATGATCTTGCGCATCCCGTCGTTCGAATCGAGGAAATAGGTCATCCCAAGGCGGATCGTGTCGCCGGAGTTGAACGTGGCCGGGAACGCGAAGAACGGCAGCGGGCCGCCGAACGCGACGATCTCGTGGGCATCCGTGTTCACGATGAACTGCCCCTGGCCCCCGGCGGTGTCGAAGAGGTACCCCGCCTCCTTGCGCGGCGACACGGTCCCGCTGAGCGTCAGGTCGAAGAAAACGTCGAAGAACGAGTTGTTGCTGAAGTGGAACGTGCTCGCGCCGCCGTCGTTGGAGAATCGCCAGACGTGCCGGTTGGCGAAGCCGCCCGGCGTGCCCCCATGGTCCACGGACTGATCGCTGAACTGAACCTGGGCGGGGTAGTTGTTGATGACGTTTAGGTTCGACGTCGGGTCGTCGTTGAACTCGCGCGGGAACAGACGATCGCTGTTGATCGTCGCGGCGTTCTGCGCCAGGGCGCTGCCGCAAAGCCCGGAACCGACGACGACACACACGCCTAGCAGATAACTGGATTTCATAGTGATCTCTCCTCTCGCAATCGACCCGAACCGAACAACACATCCCGCAGCGCGGCCTCTCCAACGCCGCGCCGCATGTAATCGCTTTCAGAATGCCCGATGCGCGCCGCGTTGTCAATAGAAAACGCAGGGATTCGCAAAATTCTCCCCCCCTGTCCAGGTGGCAAGATGGGTAGCCTTCGCCGCTCCGTTCAGCGAGCGGGAGCCAACCCCAACCGATCCATCCCCGCCCGGACCGCCGGGTATCTATGGAAAAGCCGCCAGATCAGGCCGGTGCGGGCGTTCTCGATCGCCAGCAGCAGCGGGCCTTGGTCGATCGCGACGTAGTCGGAGGCCACCCAGCGCTTGCCCAGGTTGAAAGAGTCAAGAAACCCGTAAGATGCCCCCTCCTTGCGGGGGTCTCGCCATACCAGTGGCTTGCCCTCCGACTCGCTCAACCCTTGGTAATAGCGAAGGGCCGCCAGCGCGCCGCCCGGATCGAACATGATCGCCGACCCCGCGGCGTACGGCGCGACCGTGCCATCGCCGTAGTCGTCCTTCAGCACGACCGTCGAGTAGTCGAACTGCGGGACGGCGCCCGGCATCGGCAGGGGGTCCGGGAAGAGCCCGGGCACGGCGTACCCGCCGGGGGCATCCGAGGCGCTCAGGCCCCAGGCGTTCTCGCCGAGCGTCGGCACCTTCTCGGGATTCTCGACCGCCTTGCGCCGGTGCATCTGCACAGCACGCCGGCTGTTCTCCCACCAATCCACGCGGGCCCGATGCGCGACGCCGAAGGCCGCGGGGTTGTCCGCGCCGATGGCCGCATAGTCGATCCAGCAGTGCGCGAAGAAGTACGTGAACAGCGCCCCGGACCAGGGAAGCCAGACGAAGGGGCCGGAGCCGGCGTAGGCGCCCAGCGGGCGGCGCAGACGGTAATAGAGATCCGGGTCGAGCCGGTGAGCGGCGACCGGGGCGCACACCCCCAGCAGCGTCACCAGCCGGTGCTCATCCCCCGCGTCGGCCCAGACGTACGGGAGCAGACCCCCGGGCCCGGCGGGCTTGGCCGGATCGTCCGGTTTGAACCCAAGGCTGACGAAGCCCAGCTCGAACGGCTTGTCCCCTTGGCGCAGGATGAAGAACGACCAGTCCGCATCGGACACCAGCCGGTCGCCCAGTTCCTGCACCGGGCCACCGAAGTACGACGACGCCGTGATCACGCCCGCCAGCAGCAACGCCGAGTCGATCGTGCTGACGGTGACTTCGTACCCCTGCCGGCTCGGCTCGGCGGTGCGCGGGTCCAGGTAGTGATAGAACAGCCCGGCCTTGCGGTTGTTCTGGCCTCCGGACAGAGTCCGCAGGATCAGCAGCGCCCGTTCGTGGGCCTCCCGACGGGTGACCCAGCCGCGCTCCACGCCGATCGGCAACGCCGAGAGTTGGAACCCGACGCCGGCGATGCTCACCACAGTCTTGCTGCTGCGGTCGTACACCATGCCGGTGTCGGGCGAGGCGGCTTCCCAGAAGTAGCGGAACGCGCCGCGCTGCACGTCGTCGAGCAATCGCTCATCCTCGGGGCTGAAGCGGAAGGGCGGTTTGGCCGCGCCGCGCGCCGCCTCGACCGCCGGCAAGGAGGCATCGGTCGGCGGCGTTACTGGCGAGCCTCCGTGCGGTCCGGCGGCGCATCCGCATGCCAGCCCCGCGGCCACCACCCCTGCCGCCAGCCGCGCCAGAGCCCGCCCGGATAGAGCGACCTTCGCACACCAGTTTGATCGTGAAAACGCTTTCATAACTGGGAACCAGATGGTATGCTTGGCTATGCCAGCGCACCCGAACCGGGTATCTTCCGCCCCGGGGCACGCACGGCCCGTTTCAATCCAAGATGTCGCGGCCGCGGCGGGCGTCTCGACCGCGACGGTCAGCCGAGTGGTGAACAGTCCCGACCTGGTGGCGCCGGCAACGGCGGCGCGGGTGCAGGGGGTGATCCAGTCGCTGGGGTACAAGCCGAACCTGTTCGCCAAGGCGCTGATGACGCGCAAGAGCCAGGTGCTCGGGATCGCGCTGCCGGACATCCACGGCGAGTTCTACTCGGAGCTGCTCCGTGGCGCGGACGTCGAGGCGCGCCGGCTGGGATACCACCTGCTCGTCAGTTCCGAGGCGCACACGCCGGCCGAGCAGGAACGCCAGGGGAGCCTGGCGTTCGGGCTGATCGACGGCCTGGCCGTGATGATCACCGAGCCCAACGAATCCCTGTGGCGCGAGGCCCGCGACGCGTCGCTGCCGACGGTCGTGCTGGACACGGACCTGCGCGAGCGGGGCATGGACAGCATCGTCGTGGACAACGCCATCGGCACGCGCGAGGCGACGGAGCACCTGCTTACCTCGGTGCCCGGGGCGAGGTGCTACTTCGTCGGCGGGGCTCGGGAGAACTTCGACACGCAGCAACGGGCCAAGGTGTTTGCGCAGACGCTCGGGCTGACGAGCGGGGAGGTGAGGCCGGATCAGGTGGCCTATGGCCAGTATTCGCTGGAGTGGGGCGAGCAGTGGGCGCGCCAGATGCTCGGGCATGGAGCGCTGGACGGAGCGGGCGTCCTGGCGGGCAACGACGAGATCGCCGTCGGCGTGATCCGCGCGGCCCAGGATGCGGGCCTGGCCGTGCCCGAGCGGCTGCGGGTCGTCGGTTTCGACGACACGCGCCTGGCCTCGCTGGTCCGCCCCCGCCTGTCCACCGTGCGTATCCCGCTGGCGGAAGTGGGTGCCGCGGCCGTGCGGACCCTCGTACGGCGGGTGCAGGATCGCGACGCCGCGACGACTTGCGTGCGCCTCCCGACGAAGCTGGTCGTGCGTGAGAGCAGTTCGGTGGAGCGCCGCTGAGCGGACCGTGGCGGCGGCATCACAGATTGGCCCCGTTGCTGGCGATGACCTGCGCGTACCACTGCGCCGAATCCTTGAGGATGCGCTGCTGCGTGGGGAAATCGACGAAGATCAGCCCAAATCGCTCCTTGTACCCCTCGGCCCACTCGAAGTTGTCCAGCAGCGACCAGTGGAAGTAGCCGCGGATGTCCGCGCCGGCGTCGATCGCCCGGCGCAGGGCCAGCAGGTAGCGGCGGGTGAAGTCGATCCGCTGGGGATCATGGACGGCGCCGTCGAGGCCGACCCAGTCGAGGCCCGACATGCCGTTCTCGGTGATGTAGACCGGCACGCGGTAGCGCTCGTGCATGAGGCGCGGCCCCCAGTGCAGCGACTCCGGCTCGACCGGCCAGCGGAAGGCGGTCAGTGGATGGCCGACGGGTCGCGCCACCGGCTCGGCACGCCCGTCGGCCCCGGCGCGCACGGGCTGTCCCTCGTAGATATTCACCCCCAGGAAATCGAGCGGCTGCGCGATCGTCTCCAGGTCGCCGGCGCGGACCGCCGGGGCATCGGCGCCGTAGAGGTCCAGCCCATCCTGCGGGTACCGCCCACGGAAGACCGGGTCGTTGTACCAGGTGTTGTTCCACAGGTCGCGCTTGGAGATCGTGAACATGGCGGCGCGTGCCGCGCTGATGTCGGGCGCGTCGCCGGCGGCCGGGTAGTGGACGACGGCGACCGGCGCCCAGCCGACCTGCGCCGGTCGCTTCGACTCGGCACGGATCGCCTGCACCGCCCGGCCGTGGGCCAGCAGCGCGTGGTGGCAGGCGAGCAGCTGGTCGGCCAGCGGCAGTTTCAGGCCGGGCGCGTTGCGCCCTTCCCCGTGCCCGAACCGCAGGAAGCACTGCGGCTCGTTGAGCGTGATCCAGTCCGTCACGCGGTCCCCCAGCCGCTTGACCACCAGCGCGGCGTACTGGGCGAACCAGTCGGCGCTGTCGCGGTTGAGCCACCCGGCGCGAAGGTGCAGCGCCTGCGGGTAGTCCCAGTGGAAGAGCGTGGCGAAGGGACGGATGCCGGCGCCGAGCAGCGCATCGGTCAGGCGGTCGTAGAACTCCAGCCCCTGTTCGTTGGCCGGGCCGACGCCCTGGGGCAGCACGCGCGGCCAGGAGATGGAGAAGCGGTACGCCCGCAGCCCGATCTGGCGCATCAGCGCCACATCGCCGCGGAAGCGGTGGTAATGGTCGCACGCGGCATCGCCCGTCTGGCCTTGCCAGATCGCGCCGGGCACGCGGCAGAAGAGGTCCCAGACGGATGGGGCGCGCTCGTCGCTCGCGGCGGCGCCCTCGACCTGGTACGCCGAGGTGGCGGCTCCCCAGAGGAAGGAATGGGGGAAGGGCATGGGCCTCCCTTCGGCGCCAGGCGCGACGCACCCGGCGACGCGGGGACTCTAAGCCGCGTGTCCGCAGTCAGTTGCTGATGAGCACCTTCTCCATCGTCTCCAGGCGCAGCGGTACGGTCTGAACGTGTTCGTCGGCGAAGACGGCGTTGAGGGACTTGTTGTGGCGCGCCTTGTCGAACTGGCCGAAGATGCCGTTGGCCCGGTCGGGGTCGCCGGTGGTGTAGTCGTTGCTGTACTGGCGCAGGTTGAAGCGGTGGATGGCCACGTCGTCCCAGATGGTCATGAAGTTGCGGTCGTTGCCGTTGTCGGCGTTCTTTGGCTCGCCGTCGCAGATGGTGAACGTCTCGGACGGGAAGATGACCTTGTCCAGTTTGCCCTGCAGCCGCCCGTTGCCGAACTGCCCGTAGCACCACTCGTTGAAGGTGTACGACGACAGTTCCGGCACGGTCTGGCCCAGATCCCACCAGCCGTTCGCGGCCAGCGTCTGGCCGATCTCGCTCAGCACGTTCTTGTCGTACGTCCGGTCCGACGGGCAGCGGTAGTACTTGAAGAACATCGAGTTCGTCTCTTCTTCGGTCCCGCCGAACCCCAGGGCGCGCCGCAGCGCGATCCGCGAGGAGGTGTCGAAGTCCACGTCGGCGAACTGGGCCAGCGCCGCGAAGAACGGCATCGGCCGCTCCACCGCCCCATCCGTGTAGTACGACAGCGTCTGGGGCAGATGGTCGCGGTTGAAGGTCGTGGCGGTGTACCCCCAGTACAGGCCCGCGATCGGCGCCTGGCCCTTTCGTTCCGTGGCGTAGGCGTCGGACAGCGCCGCCGAGCTGTGCTCCTGGGCGGCGCACATCGCTGTCTTGCCCGCCTCCCGAGCCCCGGCCAGGGCGGGCAGCAGCAGGCCGACCAGCAGCGCGATGATCGCGATGACCACGAGCAACTCGATGAGCGTGAACGCCGCGCTCCGTCGCGTGTGCAGGTGGCTGCCCATCATGGCCTCCTTTCCCCGCTGCGCCGCTGCAGCAGGCGCCGCCGCGATCGCGGCGGGCCATCAGTCCACACCCGACGCCCCCCAGGCGGGCCGGGTGAGCACGGAGAGCGGCGGGAGCCTGGCCGGTTCCGTGCCCCTGAGCTTATCCGGTCCGGGCGCCCGTGCCAATGGAGCCGAGTGCGAGCGGAACCCGACCAACAACAAGGCCGATCCGTCGGGAATAGGGATTGCAATGCCGCTCAGGCGCAGTAGGCTCCGAGAAGAGTGGTCGCCGGGATTCACGCGGTGGACCGCAATGGAGGACCTGGACATGAAGACAACCGCAACAGTCGACTTGTCGTTGGTGGTCGCGGGCGCCGGCATGGGGGCTGCTGTCGCAAAGGCGGACCAGTTCACCTTCGAGGCGCCGCAGTATGTGCCCGCCAGCCCGCTGACCGGGATCACCGACCCCAATGGGTCCACCTGGCAGATGGAGGGCACGCAACTGGCCGACTGGGTCGTGGACGGTGCAGTCCACAGCCCGCTTGCGGGCGGCGCCAAGTCGCTCCGCTTCGATTTCGTCGCCGACGACGATGCCCACAACGCCCGCGTTGGGCTGGACCTGGCCACGCCCATCACCAGCGGGATCGTGACGATCCAGTACGATTTCCTCAACAACGCCCGAGTATCGGGCAACAACCTCTTCCGCCTCCAGGTGCAGAACCGCGCGGGCATCACCCCGACCAACCCCGCCGTCGCCACGGACGTCCTCTACCAGCCGTTCATGCAGAACGGCGGCGGCGCCGCGGCGGCCCAGAACGGCTTCTTCGGGCGCAACGGGGTAGGGAACCCCGCGCTGGGTGTCTTCACCGACAACTACGGCCAGCCCTTCTCGCCGGTGCTGGCCACCGAGGGACAATGGCGGCGCATCAAGATGTGGTTCAACCTGAACGACACGACCTACCCGGGCCGCATGATCTACGCCGCGATGTACGACATCAACTGCGGGTCGGAGATCCTGATAGGCCAGCGGCACATCGCGGCGGAATCGGGCGTGTCGCTGACGCCCTGGGGCGGCACGACGCTGATCCAGGTCCGCTCATTCCAGCTGCGCGCCACCGGCGGCGACGCCGGCAGCCCCGGGATCGACCAGTCGTTCTGGATCGACAACCTGGTGATCGCGCAGGAC
>JBGPGM010000052.1:0-9072 GCA_041483855.1 Phycisphaerae bacterium
ACCTGCCGGGCGGGGCGACGGTGACGTTCTACTCGGAGCCGGACAAGGTCGCGGCATATGGCAAGGCCGTGGGAGTGGCGGTGGGGGTGTGCCAGCGGGCGGTGGAGGCGGCGCGGAAGCAGGGGATCGACACGGTGATCCTCGACACGGCCGGGCGGCTCCACATCGACGATGCGCTGATGGACGAGCTGGGGCAGGTCAACCGCACGGTCAGCCCGCACCAGATCTTCCTGGTCGTGGACGCGATGACCGGCCAGGACGCCGTGAACTCGGCGCGGGCCTTCCACCAGCGCCTGGAAGTGGACGGGATCATCCTGACGAAGTTCGACTCGGACACGCGCGGCGGGGCGGCGCTTTCGGTGCGCCAGGTCACGGGCGCGCCCATCCGCTTCGTCGGGGTGGGCGAGAAACTGGACGCGATCGAAGAGTTCCACCCGCAGCGGTTCGCGGGGCGCATCCTGGGCATGGGCGACGTCGTCAGCCTGGTCGAGAAGGCCCGCGAGCAGGTCAGCCAGGAGGACGCCGAGCGGCTCGAGGCCAAGATGGCCAAGGGCGAGATGACGATGGACGATTTTCTGTCGCAGTTGAGGACGCTGCGCCGGATGGGGCCGATGAAGCAGTTGCTGGGCCTGCTGCCCGGGATCGGCTCGGCGCTCAAGGACGTTCACATCGACGACAAGCAGCTCGACCGCGTCGAGGCGATCGTGCACTCGATGACGCCGCGCGAGCGCAAGGAGCCGTCGATCCTGAACAACTCGCGGCGCAAGCGGGTCGCCGAAGGCTCGGGGACGAGCCAGAACGAGGTGGGGCAGCTGGCCAAGCAGTTTTCGACCGTGAGCACCCTGGCGCGCCAGATGGCGACGATGAGCGCGGGGGCGAAGGTGCGGGCGGTCAAGGAACTGGGGGCCGGCGGGATGGGCAGCTTGGTCCCCGGGGCCGGCGGGCTGCCCGCGTTCCGCGCCAAGGGCTCATCGCACACGACGAGCATCAAGGACCGGTTCAAGAAGCGCAAGCGATAGGGCCCGCCAGGGGATGGCGGTACGCCGGCGCTATTCGTGCGAGATCGGCAGGAAGTCCGCCGCGCGGCCCTGGCCCCAGGCCCTGAAGCGCGGCCAGAAGACCTCCTTGAGCAGGATCTTGACGCACGCGGCGACGGGGATGGCGATGAGCAGGCCGTACACGCCCGCCAGCGCCCCGCCCGCCAGCGAGGCGAAGAGGATCGACGGCATGTCCATGTCGGTGTTCTTTCCCTGGATCATCGGGCTCAGGAAGTAGTCGTCGGTGGCCTGCGCAATCGCGTACATGCCGACCGGGGCGAAGACGATCCACCACCAGGCCGTCTGCCACGGCGCGCCGCTGGGCTCTAGCCACAGCAGGAGCATGGCCAGCGGGACGCCCAAGACCGAGAGGAAGGGCACAAGGGCCATGAGGCCCACCAGCGGGCCCAGGATGAGCGGCGCCGGGACGCCGATGAGCCAGTAGCCCAGAGTGTAGAGCACCATGAGGATGGCGCAGATGGTCAGCCGGCCGCGGATGAAGCCGGCGATGACGCGGTCCATGCGTTGAAGCAGGTAGACGACCCGTCCGCGCCTGCGGTCGGGGATGAGGCCGGCCCAGAACTCCTGGACGCGCCCCCAACCGGTGCTGAAGAAGAAGAAGAAAATAGCGGTGAGGAATCCGGTCGCGACGAGATAGCCCACCGACCGGATGACGCCGAAGGCCACGCCGACGGCCTCGGCCCCGCCGCCGATGGCGCGCTTGCCGACCGCCGCGGCGATGGCGCCGGCGTTGGCTTCCACCCACTGCGCGCCCAGGTCCATCAGGCGCGCGACGCCCTCGGACGTTTCGGGCGGGCGGGACGGCCCCTCCCCGGGGATCGGCGCGGGCGCGCCCTGGCGGACGTTGCGTTCGGCCCATTTGTCTCGGAACCAGCGCCAGGCGCCGGGCGGCACACTTTCCCGCAGCGCCGCATCGTCCGGCTGCTCGACGGACCGGCGGACCTGCTTGATCTCGGAAGCGATCTCCCCCGCGTAGGCCGCGCCCTGGACGATGGCGAAGCCGGCGCCGATCGTTGCCGGCCCCACGATGACCAGCACACCGACGATGATGACGGCGGCGGCCGCGGTCTGGCGGCTGATCCACGGGACGCGCGTCACGCGCCGGATCAGGGGCTCGAAGAGGTAGGCCAAGGCGAGCGCCAGGAGCATCGGCACGGTGACGATGCGCACGAGCGAACCGAGGTACACGATGCCGACGACGCCCAGGATGGCGAGCACGTCGCGCACGGGCTGGATCTGCCACAGGTGCAGCGTTCGCCAGTCCGGACCGGCGCTGTCGGCGCCGCGTGCGCCCTTGGCTTGATCCGGCGAGCCCGTCATGCGGGCACAGTACCGCGCGGGAACGATGGCCGCCACGGGGCCAGAGCCCGCCCGCACAGCCGAACTCTTGACTGCGGTGGATCGAGCGGAGGCGTCAGGCCAGCCGGGCGGTCTCAAACGCCTCGTCAAAGTCATAGACGCCCTGGAAGTCATCCAGGCGATCGGAGCCGCTGGAGCGGAGTTCGCCGCGGTCGATCATTGCGTAGACCAGGATGCCGAATTCCTCGGTGCGCCGGATGCCCCAGCGGCGCAGGACGGTGCGGGCGAGCAGGCCGTAGCGTTCGATGGCCAGGTCGCGCAGGCCCATGCACATCTGCTGGCCGGAGACGTGCCGGCTCTCGTCGGCGGGGTCGGACGGAGCGGGCTTGGCCATGGCGCCCTGGCCGTGGATCATCTTGACGGTGTGCACAAGACCTTCGCGGACGAACTGGAACGCCTCCTCGGGGAAGAGCTCCGCGCGGGAACGGATCGCCTGCCAATCGATTTCGCCTTGCTTGTTCACCACCGTGGGCTCCTGCCGACCAGAGGGTTCAGGAAGCAACTGTACTCCGCGCGAGTACCGCTGGAAAGCCCCCTGGGCCATCATCGCGCGCGGATGCGGGGGCCCGCGACGCTGACGTGCGGGCTGGCGGCGAGGAACCAGCGCAGGGGCTTGCGGGCCCATTCGCCGGCCGAGTCCACGCCGATCCGAGGGGTGTTCGCCAGTTGTCCGTCGACCGGCGGGCAGACCGAGCGCTGGATGAAGAGGTCCACACCGGTTGTCAGGTCCAGTCCGTTCAGTCGCCGATCGATCGCCAGGGCCTGGCACAGTTTGCCCGGGCCGCTGCACAGGTCGGTGTCGCCAAGGGGCCGGGCCCGGGGGCGCCGCGCGCGGTGGCGGCGCATGACCTCGACCCCCTGGGCCGGCTCCAGGGCGCGCAGCAGGACCGCTAGGGGCTCGTCCCGCCGCCCGCAGACCACGTTGCACATGAAGTGCATGCCGTAGGTGAAGTAGACGTAGCACGTGCCGGGACGGCCGTACATGGCCTCGTTGCGGGCGGTACGCCGACCGCCGAAGGCGTGGGAGGCGCGGTCCGGCGCGCCCAGGTACGCCTCGGTTTCGACGATCACGCCGGACAGGCGCGTCCCGTCGTCCAGCACGCGCACCAGCAGGCAACCGAGCAGGCGCCGGGCCAGGGTCGCGGCGTCCGTGTCGTAGTCACGCCCGGCTAGCCTCGACCCGAACCCAGGCACCCGACCTCCGACGCCCGCTCGCTTCATGCGTAGGCGTGAAGCCCGGGCAGGAGCAGGTTCACGCCGAAGTACGTCCAGAGCATGACGAAGAACCCCAGGACGCTCAGCCATGCGGTGATCAGGGCCCGGTACTTGCCGGTTGTGAATCGCAGGTGGATGACGACGAGGTAGACGACCCACGTGAGCAGGGCCCAGAGTTCCTTGGGGTCGAACGCCCACCAGCGACCCCAGGAGTGGTCCGCCCACCAGGCGCCCAAGAGGACCCCGGTTCCCAAGCCCCAGAAAGCCAGCTGCAGCACGATCATCTGGGCGGTGTCCAGGTCAGCCAGCACTCGCTGCGTGCCCTTGGGCGCATCCTCGTCCAGCCCCAACGCCCCGGCCGAGACCTCCACGAACCCCGCCGGCCCCCCCGCTCCCCCCACCGCCAAGCCGCCCACCGACACTGATCCACCCGCCCTGCCCCGGAGTATCGCGGCGTAGTAGGTACCCAGGTAGAAGAGACTCACGATGAACCCCAGCGAGATCAGCCCGTAGCTGACGAGGACCGTCGTCACATGGTACTTGAGCAGCACCGACGTGTTCAGGATCGGCGCCTCGCGCCCGATCTCCACTCCCGGGATCGCCGTCTGCGTGGCGGCGACGAGGACCATGAATCCCACCCCCGCGGCCGCGGCTCCGAAGAGCCACTGGCGCCGCACGGCCATGACCGTCGTCCCCACGGTGGCGGCAAAGAGGCTCAGGCCGGTCATGGACTCGAACTGGTTCTGAATGGCGAACCGTTCGGCGATGATGCAGCGGCCGGCGAAGCCGCCGGCGTGCATGGCCAGGGCGATCAGCAAGGTGGAGACGCCGATGCCGACCAGCCAGCGCCGGCCAGTGCCGAAGGCGAGCAGCAAGGTAATGAACGCCAGGCAGTACAGCCGGTAGCCCCACTCGAACGGATCGACGGTGTTGTACGCCAGTTCCAGGTCGCGCCGGCTGCCCGGGTACATGGCGCTGTTGATCTTCGGCAGGGCGCTGGCCAGGGCCGCGGCGGCGGCGCTGGCCTTGGGCGCGTCGCCGGCGCGCCACGCCTGTGCCAGGTTGCGTACGGCCTCCGCTCCCACCGTGCCCGGCCTTAGGGCGGAGACGTGGTGCCACTCGACGCTCTCCGACTCGGGCGCGATCATGAGCAGGTTGTGCCAGCTGCCCAGGTACAGGCCGATTTCTTCCTGAACGCCGTTAAGGCCGCGCTGGAAGAGCGGATCGAGTTCGTGATCCTTGGCGACGGGCCCGGCAACGCGGGCCAGATCGCGCGGGCGCATGCGGCCCAGGCGCTTCCACGCCTCGCGCTGGGTCGTGTCGGAGAAGACCTTCTCCAGCATCGCCTCGCGCAGCGGCGGGTACTCGACGCGGATGAGCGGGCGGTCGGCGTAGTAACCGGGGTCGATCATGATGTCCAGCAGCGTGAACAGAGGGTCGTAGGAGACCCGCCTGCCATTCAGGTCGGCGCCGACGGCATCTGTGTACGTCTTGCGCCCGACGATCTCGGACACGGTCTCGCGGGCGAGGGTGTCGAGGATCATGACCCGACCCCGGTGGAAGACCGCCAGGTCGCGCAGCGGCGAGAGGTCCACGGCGTCGGCGAAGGCGTGCTTGCGGGCCGTCTCGTCGGGGGTCGCCCGCTTGGCACCGGCGTCGAACACCGTGTCGGTCGGTTCGCCGAAGGGGTTGGCGCCCGTGGTCTCGGTGATTTCGGGAGTCTTGGGATGGTTGTTGCCCGCGGGAGCCGTCTGGGCCGCCGCGCGAGCGCCAATCGCGAGGCTCACGAGCACGCCAAGCGCTGCGCCCGCGAGCCGCGCGGCGCCGAGCGGCCCCCCCCAGGCGGCTCCCCTTGACTGGACGGCGACGCCCGGTTTCGTACGCGTTCTCATGGGTCGACTCCCGCGGGCACCGTGGCCCGCTCGCTTGGATCGGCGTGCGCGGCTTGGCCGTTGCTCCCCGCGCCCGGACCCCTCTCGCCGGCGCCGGCCTTGTGCGTCTGCTCCGCGGCCAAGCGAGCCTGGATCTTCTTCTTCTGTCTTCGGACCAGCAGCGGCTTGATATAGAACGCCCAGGGGATTCCGGCGCACATCATCACCGCACCGGCCGCAATCACGTAGATGCCGGGATTATTGCCCACGCCCAGGATCGTAAAGCGGGCGAAGGGCCGGGACAGTTCGCCCCGATCCGCCGCCACGCGGGTCTGCGACCACCCCTCGGCGTCCCACCCCGCCTGGCTGAACTTGTACTGGTTGGGGACGATGCGGCTGGCTAGGCGGCCGACGGCGTTGATGAAGCCAGGCACGTCGGAGCGGCCCTGGAAGGGGACGCGCACCAGCAGGGGCTCGTTGAGGCTGGTGAAGTGCCGTTCTGGCGCACCGCTCCAACTCTTGGTGATCAGCAGGTCCGAGCGGAAGTCGCGCGGCGATTCGCTGTTGGGATAGGGCGTCATCTGGAAATCGGCGAGTTGGAGCCTGAAGCCCGGCAGGACGTGGCGCACCCGCCCGAAGGCGAGCGTCAGCACATGGCCGTCAGGCAGCGCGACGGTGCGCCACAGCTCGGAGGTCGTCAGCGCGTACTGCGCGAAGGGCAGCCAGACGGTCGTGCGCCACGCGCTCGGGCCGTCGCCGGTGCTGACCTGAAGAGCCAGGGCGGCTCGTTCGTGGGTGCCGATCTTGTTCTTTTCGCGGTCCTCCTCGCGGGTGACGACGGGCGCCTCGACCTGCATCGCATGCGGGATGGGCGCGCCCAGGCGAAGGCCGAACGCCGGGCCCATCGGCATCGGCTCGCCGACCTTGACGCTGTCCACGACTCGCACCGCGCCGCCGGGGGAGCGGATGGCCGCGCGGACACCACCGGCGTCGCCCGCGGGTATGGTCGCGGGTGCAAGGGGGCTTTCGTCGAAGTAGACCTGGAGGATGGAGGCATCCAGGTAGGCGATGCGGATCGCAGGGTCGGCGCTGCGGCGCGTCAGGGGGCGCGGCGTGCCGCCCGCGCCGGCGTCATCCAGCAGGTCCTGCCCGATCTCGGGGTACCGGTGGTAGACGTAGCGGGTGAACGGCCTGGCGTCGACGGCCGTGGGCGGCGGCGTGACCCTGACGATTGCCACGCTGGACCGTCCGCCGCGATACCCCTCGGTGATGATCGGAAAGGGCGGCTCGGGGAGCAGATCGCGGACCTCAATCGCGTAGCCCGCCGGGCCGACCGAGATCTTCTCGCCCTTGTGGACGGCGTAGACCTCGCGGATCCCTGCGGCGGGGACCTCAACGACCAGCGAGTGTTGCGTGCCGGGCGGGAGGGGCGCGGTCAGATCGGCCCAGCGCACCGCGTCCATGCCGATCGTGTATTCGACTCCGAATCCGGCGCCCCCGCCGAGGTCGAGCACGTCGATGCGCGCCGCGGGCACGAGCGGCAGGAACCGGAAACTCCCCGCCGACTTGGGCGCCGACCCATCGGAGGCGAGGCTGATGAGCTCGACGTCGCGCATGGGGTTGGGCTTCTCGCCCGGGGCAACGGAGTCGCTTGGCACCCAGCGCGGCTCAAGGTCCGCGTACGAGGCGTACCCGATGATCCTGAAACGCAACCGGCTCGGACCCAGCGAGTCCAGCGGCGAGGAAGGCACCGCCAGGTCCAGCCGGCGCCCCTGGTCGTACTTTGCCGCTCGCCCTTCGTCGTCGAACAGGCCCAGGGCGTCGATGTTGTAGTCGTTGTAGCGCGGTACGCCGGTCAGGCGGCGCTGCTCCCAGTACTCCGTGCGCCCGGCCTGGTTGACCCAGAGGGCTACGGCGGTGTTGTCGTAGAAGCCGTCCTCGGCGGGCCCGGGCACCGGCGTACCGTCCGACGCCGGCTGGCCGGCCAGAACCAGCACATCTCCCTCCTGCTTGTGGCTCTGGTAGTAGATGCTGGCGATGCCGATCGTCACGATCCCCGTGTGGACCGTCAGCACGCCGATGTTCACGAACTTGAACTCGATCCGGCGAACCGTGGCCGTCACCATGTTGAGCACGAACGCGCCGAGGATCACCCGCAGCGGCCACCAGCCGTAGAACTCCAGTTCCGACATCTCCATGCCGGGCAGGCGGCGCAGCGTGATAGCCTTGTTGGCCTCGACAAACGCGCTAAAGAAGCGCACGCCGGTGTGCGTGGACGCGTCGTAGCGGAGCGCGGGCCAGAGCGTCCGGCTCCAGGTCCAGACGGCGAACATCGTCAGCACGATCAGGCTCAGCAGGACCGTGGCGAATCGTAGCGGCGCACCCACGCCGATGCGCCGCAACGCTGTGGCGGTGACGACCATCGGCAGAATCGACGCGATGGCGACCGTCCCGAGCAGCGTCAAGACGTAGAAGAGGTACGTCGGGGCCAGCGCGATCAAGCCGACCGGGATGCTCGCCAGCACACCGTAAAGGGCAACGCAGGAGAGCAGGAACACCGCCTGCGGGATCGAACTGAACGCCCGCAGAAGCACCCGGAGCGGCCATGCCCACTTCGGGATGTGCTCGTCATCCCACTTCTTGCTTCTGATCCACTTCTGGCTCATGGAGTCTCGCCCCCACCCCCGTGCGCCAGCCCGCCAGCACCCGCGCCGCCCCCTCTTGCGTTCCCCGCGGTCCCACCGTGGTCCTGTCTGGCCCGATCGGAGGCAGTCTGGAAGCATATGCGCCAGGCGAACGCGGCTGAAGAGAATTCCTGCTCAACCGGAAGCCATGCGGGAAAACAGCAACTCGGGCCTGCCTGACGAGACCATCACAAGTTCAGGGGGGTCCAACGGAGACTCCAGTTCCACATCGCCCACGTCGATCGCCACGATGCCGGCAATCGGCTTGCCAATCGCGCCCTCCGCACCGCCCACGTCGAACGTGAACAGTGCCGGGTCCAGACCGAGCGCGCCCGCGCCGTTAATCGTGCCCATTCTGAGCAGTAGAGTCGGGTCGGTCCGATCGTGAAGGTGCAGGAACCGCATCTCGTCCAGGACGCTCAGGCGGTCCACGTGAGCCTCGCCGCCGACGGCGGAGTCCCATAGATTGATAATCGAATCGGTACCCAGGGCCACGCAGATACCCGCGCTGAGCATATCGCGGTAGCGGTGGGGGCCGAACCGAGCCGGAGCCCCAAAGTAGGCCGCGGCACGCGGGCAGTAGGCCACGCGTGTGCCCGCCGCGGCCAGAGTCTGGATGGCGGCGTCGTCGGCGTCGTTGACGTGGACGGCCAGCAAGGGTGCCTGGGGACCCGTGGACGCCAGCACGCCGGCGAGGAGCTCCACCGGGTGCAGGCCGCGCCCGACGTCGGCCAGGATGGAATCGTCCCAGACGCCGACCTGTTCCAAAAGCGTGCGTTGCGGTCCGTCAGCGTGGGCGATGAAGCGGCGTTCCTCGGGGGTCTCGGCAAGATGGGTGGACAGGGGCAGGCCATTGGCACGTGCACGCTCGACGCCCCAGCGGTA
>JBGPGM010000053.1:0-9049 GCA_041483855.1 Phycisphaerae bacterium
GACCTTTGTGACCGTCGGCGGGTACTCGCCGGCGCAGGTGGCCCTGCGGATGAACCAGTGGATCGAGGGGGACACGAACTTCAACGGCGTCATGGACCGGCGCGACAGCGCCTACCCCGACACACCGGAGGCCAGGATCTTCACCATCGACCGCTACACCGCGGCGCTTCTGGAAGTGGAGGTGCAGCAATGAGCGGCAGGGCACAGGGCACGGGGCGCCGGGCATGGGCTGCCGGATTCACGCTGATCGAGATCCTGATCGCCGTGCTGATCCTGGCGCTGGGGCTGCTGGGGCTGGGGGCGGTATTCCCGGTCGTGATCCGCCAGCAGCGCATCGGCGTGGAGGCGACGTACGGCGTCATGGCGGCCAACTCCGCTCAGGCGCTGCTGACCGGCACGGACCTGAACTCCGGGCTGGCCAACCCCGCGACGCACAACCTCTGGCGCGAGTGGCGCGACAACCCGCCGCTGAGCCAGGCCGCCTTCGACCACGGCCAGTGGTTCATCCCCGCCACCGACAACGTCACCAACGCCACGGAACTGGGCCGGCCCGGGACCGTGAGCGCCTTCTGGCTGCCGGTGCGGGCGCGCCTGTACCCGTACGACCCGGCCAACGGCGAGCCGCCGGAACTGGTCTGGGACGTCGCGGTGCACCGCGTCGTGGACGATGACAACCTCCTTGTTCCACGTGGATTCAATCCCTTCACCAACGACACGCTGCAGGTGGCCGTGTTCGTGCGGCGCATCGACCCGCGCATCCGCGTCCCGGCGAACACCACGCTGCTGCAGGTGATCGCGGACAACACGCTGTCGGCCAACAAGCGCCGTCGCCCCGTCGCGGTGGACCTCCTCGCCGGCCTGCCGACGCTCAGCGGCGAGGGCAACTACGGCACGCCGCGCACCGTGACGGTGCAGTTCGACTACGTTCCCAACGACCCGACGCGGCGCGACCGCGACCGGCTGCTGGTGCAGACGCCCAACGCGGCGCTGTGGGCCCTGGTCCGGCAGGTGGGCCAGCGCCTGGTGGACAACCTGGGCAACGTCTACACGGTCGTCGGCTCGGCCGAGCAGGGGAGCAACCGGGTTGTCAAGGTGGACCCGCCCGTGCCCGCCTACGTCAACGGCCCGAGCGCCCCGACGATCACCGAGGTGGTCTTCACGCCGCAGGTCCCCGCGGCGGTGCACCTGTTCAAGATCAAGCCAAAGGCGGTGCCATGACCCCGAGTCTCAAGACCCTCCCGAGCTGTAGGGGCCGGTGCGATCCGTGGCGCACGGCGGTGGCCGCGGGCTTTACTGTGGTGGAGATGCTGGTGGCCGTGGCGGCGGTGACGCTCATCGCGGTGGGGATCGCGCAGATCTTCCGGGCCACCGGCGAGACGGTGCGCGTGGGCAAGCGGGTGAGCAACCTGAGCACCTACGCGCAGACGATCGAGCGGCAGATGCGGCTGGACATCGCGTCGATGACGCGCCAGGGATTCCTGCTCATCCACCACCAGTACGTGGACGCCGACCAGGACGGCCAGTTCACCCTGGTCGGCGACGCGGTGCCGCTCAGCGCCAGCGACCGATTCGCGCGTCCGCGCCGGATCGACGAGATGATGTTCTTCGCCCAGGGCGAGTTCGAGTCGCTGCGCGAGCCGATCCACCCGGACCGCTCGCCGCGCTCCAGCCAGGCCCGCGTGTACTTCGGTCACGGCCTGGGGCGCAACCCGGCCGACCCGCAGTACACCCTCGAGATCAACCTCGACGACGACAACTCGACCGCGACCGGCTTCGGCCTGGCCGGCGCCAACCGCTACGCCGCGGACTGGACCCTGGCACGGCAGGTCACGCTGCTCATCCCGCCCGGGTCCATCGCCCAGGACCCGCTCAACCCGCCGGTGACCAACCCGACCCTGGCGCAGCAGCCGGACAATGCCATCCAGATCGGCATGCAGCCCGCGGCGTTCAGCGTCTTCCGCGTGATCAACCTGAACGAACCGTTCGGCGCGGCGTTGCCGCCGTCGTCGCGCCTGGTGCGGGCCGGTCCGCCCGTCCGCCCGGCATTTGCGTGCGGCGTGGTGGACATCGCGTCGCTGGACCTGGAGTGGATCCGGTCGGTGGTCCTGGACGCCCAACAGATCAGCAGCATCACCATCCCGTACACCCTGATCGGGACCAGCGGTCCATCGTTCACGATCGACCTGGCCCCGCAGGACCCCAACTCAACGACTCAGCGGATGCAGTCGTGGATGCGCCAGGCCCTGCCCGCGGACCCGAACAACGGCCGGCGCATCCGCGTCGAGCCGACGCCGCCGGACTACCTGGGCGTGCTCGACGACGGCGTGCCTCACGCGCACGAGTACCAGCGCACCGATCAGGTGATGCTCTCGTCGTTCAACTTCGTGCCGCACTGCACGGAGTTCATCGTCGAGTGGTCGTTCGGGAAGATCTACCCGCCGGCGTCGGCTCGCGCGGGGGAGTTGATCTGGCACGGCCTGCCGCGCCGGATCGACATGAACGGCGACGGCGTGCCCGATCCGCCGGACCTGGCCGCGCCGTACCAGGGGACGACCGGTTTCAACGGCGACCAGTACGTGCAGACGTACCAGAAACTGGACGGGACGACCGGGCAGCGCGTGGTCTCGCCGTGGGTGGTGCAGCCGCCGGTGCTCGGCGCGGGGCCGGTGCCGCTGTCGATGTATTCCTATTTCGGCTATGTGGACCCGACGTTCGCGCCGGCGGCCAACGACCCGCCGTCGGTCCCGTGGGCGTGGCCGTCGCTGATCCGCGTGACGATGAGCCTGGTCGATCCGGCGGACCCGCAGCGCGAGCAGACGTTCCAGTTCGTCTTCGAGGTTCCCAAGCCGCCGGACGAGCGCGGGTTCTGATCGGGCGGGCATTGGAGGGCGGGGGGCGGAGGTGCGGGCGACGGGCGGGGGATGGGGGGAGGACTGGAGTTCGACCATGTGTCCAGGTGAAACACAACAGCCGGCCCCTCCGAGCGCACGGCCCGTGATGAACCCAAGCGGTTCCCTGCGGTCGCGCGGGACCGTCCTGCTCATGGTCATCGGCGTGCTGGCCCTGCTCTCGATCTTCGCCATCGTGTACGCCGCGATCGGCCAGGCGGACCGGCGCGGCAGCGCGGCCCTGGTGCGCGAGTCGGACCTGGATGCGCTGGCGCAGTCGATGGCCGACTACCTGGCGGGGATTATCGGGCAGGACGCGGTCGCCGTGATGTTCCGGGCCAACGACCCGGCGGTTCCCACCGCCGGCGGAACTCTGGCGCGCGAAGCGGTGGACTACCCATCGACCGGTTCGTGGATGCTGTCGCAGGTTCCCAACGCCGCCCAGCGGGCGCTGCTGCGGTTCAACCCCGCGGGCTCGTACTCGCGCCCGTGGACCGGCCCGGGCGCCACCGGCCCCGATCCGCGCTTCCCCACCGACCCGTTCCTTGCCGCGACGGAGCCGACGTGGTTGGGCAACAGCAACCGCCCGGCCGGTTACCCGCCTCCGACGCCGCAGAACGCCTACCTCGACAACCACGACTGGTCCCACATCAGCAACCCGGCACCGGACGGGCGGTTCGTGAACCTCGTCAACCTGCGGGGCAACTTCGACGCCGAGCCGGGCTTCGGCTTCGACGCCCGCGGCAAGCGGCGGATGAGCGAACAACTGACGCTCTTCGATGCCAACGGCCTGCCGTACGCGGCGGGGACCACGCAGTTCCTCGACGACAACCGCACGATCGCCAACCCGAAGATCCCGGCGCATTGGACGTCGCGCCAGCGCTGGGCGTTCCGGCCGATGTCCGATCCGAACCGCAACCCGGGTGCGCCGGAGTACCTGCTGAACCAATGGGCGGATGCCGACGGCAGCGGGTTCAGCAACGCCCGCTGGTGGGAGCCGTACGACGCGACGGACCCGAACAACATCACCTCGGTCATCCCGCTGCCCAGCCGGGCCCGGTTCTTCTTCGCCACGCGCACCATCGACCTGTCGTCGCTTGCCAACGTCAACACGGCGACTGAAGGGCGCATGGCGCCTACGGCTGTAGCAACGGGGACCCCGCCCCGGGCATACCCCGCCGGCAGCACGCCCGCCGAGATCGATCTGCGCCGCTTGCTGACGATGATCGACTTCTACACCCAGTACCAGGTCGGCTACGACGGCCTGCCGCAGCCCCCCGCGCCCACCGACGCCTCCAACTACAGTGGCTACGACGGCCCGCCGCCGATCGGCATGAACAACGCCGCGGCCCTCGTCGGCCGGGCCGGGTATGTGGCGCTGCGAAGCGCGATCAAGGCGGGGTACATCCCGGCGCCGCCGCCGGCGAACCAGGCGGCCGACGCGCAGCCGTTGCCGGCCCAGGCCAGGGGCGACTACTACCGGAACTTCGGCGTCGATCCGCAGGGGGTCACGCGCTCGGGGACATCGTCGAACATGATGTTCCAGACCCCCTTCGGCCTGGCCGAGGAACTGGAACTGCGAACGTTCAACGGCGCCAACGATGCGCGCCGGCTGTCGCGCCTGGAGCAGACCCTGGACGGGCGCCTCATCGCCTTCCCAGGATTCGGCCCGCTGCGCAGCAACCGGCCGGATTCGCTGGAGCGCTGCCCGCGAGACCGCCTTGCCCCTATCGACGGCTACCCGGACGCGCAGGCGATGCTGGGCGCGGCCGTGGACCTGCGCCACCTGCTGACCACCATCAGCGGCGCACGCCCGATCGCCACGACGACCGTGGCGGTTGTGCCGACCAACGCCACGCCGGCGCAACTGGCCGCGGCCGAGGCGCAGGCCAGCACGATCGTGCCCGCCGAGGTGCGCATCGACGTGCCGACGGTGATCGGCTACCCGGGTCCGGGCCTGACGGACAGCAACGCGGACGTCAACACGATCAACACCAGGATCTTCAAACCGCTGGCCGATTGCCTCATGGGGCTGGGCAACTCGAATGCCTGGGACCACACGGTGGCGGCCCAGCGCGTGCGGTATTACGCCTACGACGCGGAACTGGTGCTGCGGGCCGCTTGCCACATGACCATCAACCTGCTCGACGCGGCCGACAACGGGGATAACCCACGGGCGTACACGCTGGTGACCGATCCGACCTTCGATCCGGTCGCCCCCGGCTGGCCGTGGCCGCAGCTGCGCCTGCCCGACACGATGCTCCCGGTGGACCCGATGCTGCTGAGGTCGTCGCGCGCGGTGAACGTGTACGGGATCGAGGCGCAGCCGTTCCTGGCGGAAGTGACGTTCTATACGTTCTACATCGATACGCCGTTTAACGCGCTGATCCGTGGGGATGACGAGTTCTCGGAGGCCCCGCCCCCCAATCCGCCCAACCCGCCGGTCTTCGCGAAGGTCTCGATCAACGGGAGCATCGAGCAGACGAATCCGGACTTCCTGTGCCAGGTGCTGGCCTTCCAGGTCACCAACCCGTTCGACCACGACCTCGTGGTGACCAGGGCGGTGGACGACAACGGCGACGGCAACGCGGACCCCCTGTTCTACGTGGAGTACGCCGGGAGGTTCTTCCAGTTGGGCCGCCAGGACGAGAGCACCGGCACACCGCACGTGGCGATGGAGGAGATCAAGATCAAGGCGGGCGAGACACGGGTGTTCTACACGACGAGCCCGCAGACGCAGGCCAAGGTGAACGCGCGCTTCGCGAACGCGGCGAGCAGCCCGACCGTGCCGGCCAACGTACCGCCGGCCTTCCTCGATCTGTGGGCCAAGGCGCAGTTCGGCAGCCGCCCGGGCAGCGAACCGGTGCACATCCCAATGATCAGCCCGGTCACGGGCGCCGTGACGCCGCCGGAGGTTTCCGGCCCGCTCATCGGCCTGATGGACCTGTACGGCAAGCAGGTGACGCCGCCGATCTCCTCGGCCCAGCGGAAGGTGACGTACCTGTGGCGTGTGCTCAGGACCGCCACCGAGCAAGGGAGCGCGCCGAACCTGCAGGAGAACGACCTGCTGGCGGATCGGCTGCGCGATCCATCGACGACGACCGACGGCGTGTTCTTCGGCGCGCGGCTGCCGGCGGCCAATAACCGGATCGCCAACTCGGAAGCGGGCGACGACCACATTGCCAACGGGGACATCCGGGACAACACGGGCTACTGCCTGACGATGTGGGCGGCGGTGCGGCGGCCGACGCCGCCGGTGACCGGCTCGCCGCGCGGCGCCATGCCGCCGTGGTGCCTGGAGGCCAAGGCGGATACGGACATCGGCGCCGGGTATGCGCAGACGCTCAACGCAGTGGACCGGGGGCCGACGGACATCGGGAATCGGGCCGCCTACGGGACGCCGCCGCGCTACCGCCGGCTGGACGCCCTCTTCGCCGACCAGACCAACGCCACCAGCCTGTCGCTTGACCCGCAGATGCGCCTCCAGGCCGACATGAAGACCGGCAACATGATCGGTACGAGCCGGTCGATCGGCCCGACGGGCGCGCCCAAGCCGTTCGCCGACGTGGCGGTGCGGATCGCCCTGGGCGGCGACCTGCGGAACCCGACGCTCTTCCTGCGCCCGGCGGATCTGCTGCTGCCGCTGGCGGTGGGGCCGTCCTTTGACCCCAGCCGCGCACCCACCACGCCCAACCGCGCGACGAACCTGGAGGTGCAGTGGACCACCCTGAGCGAGGCCCTGGCGCTGGCCAGCGATTACTACACCCCCACCGGCGGCACCGACTCCGACCCGCTCTTCGTCGGGCTGGGCCACTCGGTCGAGAACGGCCCAAACCCGATTCCGCCCAGGCTCGACCGCGGCAACCTGGTGCTCGACGCCTACGTCCCCTTCGACGACGCCAACAACAACGGCGTCTACGACCCGGGCGAGCGGCAACTGGGCGCGGGGATCCCCGCGGCCTTGAACATCCTCGACCGGTTCCGCACGTCCAGCTGGGGCTCGATCACACGCATGGTCGAGGGGCTGGTGAACGTCAACGGCGCCCCGATCGCGGTCGACCGGACGATCCCCTTGCTCAGCCCCACGCCCATGCCCGGCGAGTGGTGGTGGATCACGTCCGCTCAGCACGACCTGCGTTCCGACATCGCCAGCACGATCGTGGCGTACCGCGACAGGGTCGCCCTCTGGCCGCGCGGCGTGACGGCGCCCAACCAGGTGCTCGACTTCACCGATGCCAACAACCCCACCGGGGGCGGGACCATCTTCGGGCGCGCGTACGCGACGGGGATCGTCGGGATCCGCGAGCAGCCGGGCTTCGCGTCGATCGGCGAGATCCTCGCCTGCCGCGACCTGCGGTTCCCAGCCGGCGCCGGATACCCGTTCCCGCACGACATCGACCGGCTGGGCTTCGACGGGAGGTCCATCGATCAGCAGGGCGTAGACCCGGTGCTGACGCAGGTCCTGCCGGCGACGGTGCCGCCGACGTACCTCAACGACGGGATCGCGGACGACTACGCGGAGAGGCTGGCGGTGGCGAACGCGGCCCTGTCGTCGGTGTCGGTGCGGAGCGACGTGTTCTGCGTCTGGTTCCTGGTGAACGGTTACCTGCCCGGCGACGTGGAGGGCCTCGCGGCGGAGGACCCGATGGTGCCGAGCATCGCGCGCCGATACATGATGGTGGTGGACCGGTCGAACGTGGTGAACAAGACGGACAAGCCGCGGATCCTGCTGTTCAAGGAAGTGCCGCTGTAGGCGGCGGCCGTCGCACGGCCGTCATGGCCGACGGCGCACCGGCGGGGTCCTAGACTGTGCCTGCACGCCCCGGCACCCCGCGGCCGGTGGGCGCGGTGTCGCAGGGTGTAGCTCAGCTTGGTAGAGCGTGTGGTTTGGGTCCACAAGGTCGCTGGTTCGAATCCAGTCACCCTGATTCAGTTATCCATGCGGGGGAACTCGTCAGCCCCGTCTCACAGGCAGTTGAGCGTACAACTCAGAGTACTCCATGCCGTGGGCGAACGGGCGGCCGATGAAGGCCTCGAAGCACGGGTGATCATCGGGCACGTACTCGCTCTTGGGGAGCCAGACGCCAAAGAGCCACTGGAATGCGCGGTGCTCAAGATCGATCCCGCCGCGCATTTCGACCTGGGCAACGACCATCGGCGGGAATCTGAACCGGCCACGTTCCGGCCTTTACCATGGGTCAACCCGCCCCCCCCCGGAATGTCGGGCGAAGACAGGCCGAACTCGGAGTGACCAGTGACACGATTGATCTTGGGCGTATTCGTCTGTTTCCTCGGCGAAGTGGGGGGGTGCGCGTCTTCCGCAACGATGCACGACGCTCATCTCTCGCCCGCGCAGCCCTCGGTTTCCCCAACCACCCCCCCAACCACCCGCACGTCAGGAGATGCCCCCATGAGGCTCGGCAATTTCTCGATCAGTCTCGCCGTCAAGGACCTGGCCGCCTCCCGCGCGTTCTACGAAAAACTTGGCTTCAAGATGACCAGGGGCGACGGCAAGAAATGGATCGTCCTCATGAACGAGGCCACCACCATCGGCCTCTTTCAGGGCATGTTCCCCCGCAACACCCTCACGTTTAACCCCGGCTGGGACAGCAGCAAAGCCACCCTGCCGGACTTCGACGATGTCCGTGACCTGCAGAAAACCCTCAAGGCCCGCGGCCTCACCCCCGCCCCCGCCGCCGATGAATCCACCACCGGCCCCGCGTACCTCATGCTCACCGATCCCGACGGCAACCCGATCCTCATCGATCAGCACGTCCCCAGCCCAAAGAAGTGACCGGAGAACGGAAGCACGGCGGGTGGCCCGACTTTGACGTGCCACGACCTTCGCGAAGTCTTCGAAGCAAAGGTCGTGCGCCCTCGCCAGACTCGAAAGGAACCACATGGAACTCCTGCTCCCCCTCTGGCTCCCCATCCTCCTCTCCGCCGCCGCCGTCTGGATCGTCTCCATTATCGCCTCGATGGCCCTGCCCCATCACAAGCAGGACTTCATCGGTCTGACAGACAAGGACGGTTTCATGGATGACCTCCGCAAGCGCGGCATCAAGCCCGGCAACTACGTCTTCCCCGATTTCCGCGGCCGCGAGGCGATGAAGTCGGAGAAGGTCCAGAAGGCCTTGAACGAAGGCCCGGTCGGGCACCTC
>JBGPGM010000054.1:0-9004 GCA_041483855.1 Phycisphaerae bacterium
CGGCCGGTCTCGGGCCGGCAGGGGTAATCCAATGTCCTATTCCCAAAAAGTCATCGACCACTACGAGCACCCGAACAACGTCGGCAACTTCGGCACGACGCAGGAAGTCAAGACGCGCAAGGACATCGGTGTGGGCCTGGTCGGGGCCCCCGAGTGCGGCGACGTGATGCAGCTCCAGATCAAGGTCGATCAGAATACGGGCGTCATCGAGGATGCCCGCTTCAAGTGCTTCGGCTGCGGGTCGGCCATCGCCTCCAGCAGCCTGGCGACCGAGTGGCTCAAGGGCAAGACCGTGGATGAGGGGCTGACCATCAAGAATACCGACATCGTCCAGGAGCTCAGCCTGCCGCCGGTCAAGATCCACTGCTCCGTCCTGGCCGAGGACGCTATCCGCAGCGCCATCGCCGATTACAAGGCCAAGAACGGCATAGCGTCGCCGGAGGCCGCACCGGCCAGGACGCAATAACGCGTCGGCCGCGCCCCGCGCCGCACGCACCAACGCCCCGGGAACGCAGGGCCGCGCCGGGCGTATGATTGAAAGTGGGGCGCGGAAAGGCGGCGGAGAGGTCAAGGGTTCGTAAGGAGTTCGGGATGAGTATTACGCTTACTGAAACCGCGGCGCGCGAGATCCAGACGATCATCCAGCAGCAGGAGCTGGACGCCGCGAAGATCCGCCTTAGGGTGGGGGTCAAGGGCGGCGGCTGCTCTGGGTTCAGTTACCTGCTGGACCTGACCGAGTCGGAGAAGGAGCACGACGAGGTCTTCGAGCAGCACGGAATCAAGATCGTTTGCGATTCCAAGAGCCTGCTGTACCTGAACGAGACGACGATTGATTTCAAGGACGAGATCATGGGACGGGGCTTCGTCTTCCAGAACCCGAACGCGACTTCCACCTGCGGCTGCGGGTCCAGTTTCTCAGCCTGACCCGGGACTGTAGCGGACTTATGCGCCGAGGGGGGTCCGCTACAAGCGATGATCCCCCAAGAAGGGGGTTTTCACGGGGGTTTGCCGAATTCGACGATCCGACGCCAAACCCCTTGCGGGCCAAGGACTTGCCGCGTTAAGATGCGCAAGCGTGGGAGTTATTGCCGCGCGCGCTTGGCGGAGCACAAGAGGAGCGCGCGGGGGTGCACGCGGCAGTCGCTGCGGGCGCTGGGCATGAGGCCCGGGCCCATGGAAGGGCGAACATGGCTGAGGCATCCTCGCCGCTTGAGACGTCGGTCGGGTACATGCCTCCGTACGTGACGCAGTTCAGCGTCTTCCTGGACAACCGGGTCGGGAAGCTGCACGAGTTGCTGCGAGCCTTCGGGAACGCGTCGGTGCAGGTGTGCGCGTTGAGCGTCCATGATGCCAGCGACCACGCCGTGGTCCGGATGATCACCAACGACCGGGGGGAGACCAAGCAGTTGCTCCTGCGCCACCAGATGCCGTTCACCCAGACCGACATGCTCATGGTGGAACTGGGGCACGGCAAGACGCTCGAGCGGCTGTGCATGTACCTGCTCGGCGCGGAACTGAACATCCGCTTCGCGTACCCCTTGATGCACCGGCCCAACGGGGCGCCGACGATCGCGATCGCCGTGGACGACTTGCTGCTGGCAGGGCAGATCCTGCGGCGCAAGGAGTTCCGCCTCTTCGGCGAAGGGGACCTCCCCAAGGGGGCTGGGTAGGCAGGCGGGAACGGGTAGGGGTTCACTCGATGTGCTGGGCCGCGAGCCAGCGCTCGGCGTCGAGCGCGGCTTGGCATCCCATGCCCGCGGCGGTGACGGCCTGGCGGTAGTGGGCGTCGGCGACGTCGCCCGCGGCGAAGACGCCGGGAATGTTTGTGTACGAGCTCCGATCGCCCAGGACGACGTAGCCCTTGTCGTCGAGTGCCACGCCGCTTCCGGCCAGGAAGCGCGTCGCGGGCGTGTGCCCGATGGCGATGAAGAGGCCCTTGACCTCCAGGGTGGACCGCTCCCGGGTCTTCGTGTCCTCCAGCAGCACGGCGGTAATCTTGTCGTCGCCCAGCACGTCCACGACTGCTTTGTTCCACAGGACCTTGGCGTTGGGGCGCGCCAGCAGACGCTCCTGCATGATCCGGGAGGCGCGGAACTGCTCGCGCCGGTGGATGACGTAGACCATCGAGCCGAACTTGGTCAGGTGGGTGGACTCCTCCATGGCGGTGTCGCCGCCGCCGACCACGGCCAGGGGCTGGTTGCGGAAGACGGCCAGGGCGCCGTCGCAGACGGCGCACGCAGACACGCCGCCGCCGGAGCGGGCCAGGCGCATCTCGTTGGGCAGGCCGATCCAGTTGGCCACAGCGCCGGTAGCGATGATGACCGCGTTGGCAAGTACGGGCGGGCCCTCGGAGGCGTAAAGGACAAACGGCCGCTTGGAGAAGTCGCAGCGGGTAATGTCCTGTCCGACTACGATGGTACCGAACCGCTCGGCCTGCTTCTGGAAGTCGGCCATCATCTCCGGGCCGGTGATGCCGTCGGGGAAGCCGGGGTAGTTCTCCACCTCGGTGGTGAGCATCAACTGGCCGCCGGGCAGCACGGGTCCGGGGTCGGCCTTGGGCACGCCGATGTAGCAGACGGGCCGGAGCTGGGCACGCGCCGCGTAGATGGCGGCGGTCCAGCCCGCGGGGCCGGAACCGATGATCACGAGTCTGTGCGGTTGGTCAACGGGCATGATGGACGGATGGTAGGGAGGCAGCCAGCAAGGCCCAGGTGCCGCCCGGCTCGACCCGGGCGCGCACCACGCCCGACCGGGGATCCCGGCGCGCCAAGGGGGCTCCCTCTAGGGCAGTTTGCCGTTCTCGACCAGGTAGCGGCGCAGCAGGGAAGTCACGGGCGGCCAGAGCAGGTAGTCACCCTCCAGGTCGGCGTGGTCCTGCGTGGCGTTCTTGGCGAAATCCTTCGAGTCGTCCGGCCCGACCGAATAGAGCACAAAGTTCTTCTCCCAGTCGGTCTCGCCGCGGTCCGCACGCGGGCGGCCGAGGTTGATCGAGAAGTTGGGGAAGGGCTCGCCGGGCCAGACACGGATCTCCGCCAGAACCTGTTGGCCGCGCGGCCCCTGCGGCGGGTAGTCCCGGACGGGCACGTAGTACTGCAGGATGCTCTTCGAGGAGCTGTACGGGTCGGGGTCCACGGGATCGACGTAGAAGGGGCGTATGGCCGTCAGATCGCGCGGCAGCTGCGTGTTCTGGAGCACGAAGGCGTACATGGCCAGGGCGGTGCGGGTGCCGGCGGCCTCGGTTCGCAGGGCCAGCCGCAGGGGGAAGAGGCCCTCGACAGCGGCTAGCACGCGCTTGAGCGAGACGTAGTGGCGGTCCTTGTCGACGCGCTTGGCGTAGTCGCTGGGCCCGCGGACGACGATGTCGAACGGATCGAGCGACCAGCGCTTGCGCCAGTCGTTGGTCAGGTCGTTGAGCATGTCCCGGGCCTCGAACCAGCCCGCGTGCCCCTTGCGCGCCTTCTCCCAGAACGCGGCCTCGCTGAACAGCCGCAGCGGGCGGTCGCCCGAGGTGATCTTGGCCAAGGTCGGCGCGAAGAGGTCCTCGTTGGTCCCGTCCTTCTCGATCAGGATCATCGACAGCATCTGTTCGGCAGCGGTGGTGTCGCCCTGCGGCAGCCGGATACGCTCGATGCCCAGCAGGCCCTTGGGGTCGGCCAGTTGCTTGATGCGGTCTCGCAGCTTGAGGTGAGCCAATATGTGAGTCGCGGCCACGGAGTCCGAGTAGGCGACGTCGCGCATCCGCTCCAGGGCGGTGCGCATGGCGTTCATGCCCCACGCCTTCTCACGGGTGAACTCACGGTCGGCCATCTGGCGGGCGAAGAAGAGCCAATGCGACAGCAGTTCCAGCGCCTGCTCGTGGTTGGCGGCGTCGGCCAGGCGCGTGGTCTCGACCTGCACCAGGATCTGCACGCGGTCCAGGGCGGGCAGGTAGTTGAACTTGGCCGCGGCTAGGATCGGCGGCGCGCCGACGTCGGTGAAGAGGTTGGCCTCGATCAGGGCCGGCTGGTCGGCGACGGCGTCCACGCCGTACCCCTGGGCGAAGACCATCGCCTTCAGGTAGTCGGGCTCGCTGGTAATATCGACAATTGCCTTGAGGACGGCGGCCTGCGGCGCGGCCTGGGCCCACTCGGCGACAGCCGGCCAGGCCTTGCTTGACGGCGGCAGCAGCGCGGCGCGGACCTCGGTACGGACCTCGGCGGGCGGATCTGTCATCTTGGCGGCCAAGGGGAGCAGGACCAGGTCGCTGCGCTTGTCCTTGGGAATGCTCGCGTAGATGGCGTTGAGCCGATCCAGGTAGTCGTCGGCTCGCGCGGCCGGAGCGGCGACGCCGGCCAGGACGACGAGCGGCGCAACGGCCATCGCCAGCAGGCATGCCGGGCGCGGTGGGCAGAAGCGAAGGACCGTCATAGCGTCAGACTCCGCAAGTGGTTGCGAATTGGAGGTGCATGGTAGCAGTTCTGAGCCGGGGCGGGTGCGCCGCCGCCCTGCGCCCACCCAGGCCTGTCCCCTGCTTCTGCCCCTACGCCGAGCCTCTCTTCGCGTGCGTCGGTCCTCCGGGTGTCGTGGCTCGGTGTAGACTGGCGTGCCGAGCGGGGGAGGCAGCGAGAGGAGGGTTCGATGGTCGTCGGCGTGCCGCGCGAGGTCAAGAGCGATGAGTACCGGGTGGGGATGAGGCCGGTGGGGGCGGAACTGCTGCGCCGCAACGGGCACGACGTGCTGGTGCAGGCCGGCGCGGGGGCCGGCAGCGGCTTTGGGGACGAGGACTATCTGGCGGCCGGCGCGCGGATCCTGCCCACGGCCGCGGAGGTCTGGCAGGGGGCGGGGATGATCGTCAAGGTCAAGGAGCCGCAGCCGGCGGAATGGCCGCTGATGACACCGGGCCAGATGGTTTTCACGTACTTCCACTTCGCGGCGGACAAGGCACTGACGCTGGCGTGCCTGGAGCGGCGGATCGTGGCGGTGGCGTACGAGACGCTGGAGCAGCCGGGCGCGCGGGGCCGGCCGACGCTTCCGCTGCTCACCCCCATGAGCGAGATCGCGGGGAAGATGGCCACGCAGGAGGGGGCCAAGTACCTGGAGCGCCCGCAGAAGGGGCGCGGGGTGCTGCTGGGGGGCGTGCCAGGGGTCGAGCCGGGGCGGGTACTGGTGCTCGGCGGCGGAGTGGTGGGCACGTGCGCGGCCAAGATCGCCGCGGGAATGGGGGCGGACGTGGTGATCATGGACATCGACGCCGAACGGATGCGGTACCTGGACGACGTGATGCCGGAGAACATCACGACGGTGTACTCCGAGCCGCACGCGATCCGGGAATACCTGCCGTGGGCGGACTTGGTGATTGGGGCGGTGCTGCTGCCGGGGGCCAGGGCGCCGCACTTGGTGGTGCGCGATGACCTCAAGCGGATGAAGGAGGGGTCGGTGATCGTGGACGTCTCGATCGACCAGGGCGGCTGCGTGGAAACGAGCAAGGTGACGACGCACGGGTCGCCGACGTACATCATCGACGGAGTGGTCCACTACTGCGTGGGGAACATGCCGGGGGCGGTGGCGCGCACGAGCACGAAGGCGCTGACGAACGCGACGATGCCGTGGGCGCTGCGCCTGGCGGACCACGGGCCGCTGGCCCTGGCGGAAAGAGACAGCGGCTTCCGCCTGGCGATCAACATGGACAAGGGGCGGTTGCTCAACGGCCCGGTGGCCGAGGCGCACGGGTTGTCGGTATCGTGAGGGGGACGCTGCGGCACGGGACATGCCGGACCAAAGGGCCCACGTCGCGCTTGGCGCGACGTGGGCTTGGTGCGAGAGAGGTCCGGGGGTTTGACCTGATCAGCCGGCAGCGCGGGTGATGCGCCGACGCGGCCTCCGCGTCGGTCCGGCGGCGTCGCGCCCGGGGGGTGCGCCCTTGAAGAACCGGCTAGGCTCCTCGTCGGTGACCTGGGCATTGAGCTTCTGGAGGGCCTCGTCGGCGATCTGGCGGACGCGTTCGCGGGATATGCCGATCTCGTTGGCGATCTGCTTGAGCGTCAGGGGCTCCTGACCGTCGAGCCCGAAGCGCAGGCGGAGGATCCGGGCCTCGCGCTGGTCGATGGCGTCCAGTAGGCGGCGGATGGTGTTCAGTTCGTCGTCACGCAGGACGCATTCCTCCGGGGTACCGGTGCGGTCGTCGGCGATGAGGTCGCCCAGGTTCATGGCCTCGCCGTTGTCGTCCAGCGGGGCCTGCGCGGGGACACGGAAGGCCTTGACCGCCCGCCGGATGATGCGGATCTTCTTGAGCGGCAGGTCCATGTCCTCGGCGAGTTCCGGGAGGCTCGGCGGGCGACCGAGGTCGGCTTCGAGTTTCTGGGAGGCCTGCTTCCAGCGGGCGACAAGTTCGACCATGTAAGCTGGTACGTGGATCGGCTGGACGGCGTTGATCAACGCCCGCTTGATGGCCTGCTTGATCCACCAAGAGGCGTACGTGCTGAAGCGGGCCCCTTGCGCGGGGTCGAAGCCCTCGACGGCCCGCAGCAGGCCCACGTTGCCTTCCTCGATGAGGTCCTGCAGGGCCAGCCCGCGATTGCCGTAGTTCTTGGCTATGGAAACCACCAGCCTCAGGTTGGCGCGGATCATCCGCTCGCGCGCGGCGGGGCAGTTGTCGTTGATGATGGCCCAGCCGAGGACCTTCTCCTCGTCGGCCGAGAGGAGCGCGGTCTCGTTGATCTGCTTGAGGTAGAGTTGCAGTCCCGACTGCAACTCGGCCCTGGCAGGGGTTCCTGACACGTTCACACCACGCACGCTGACGCACCTTCTGTGGCGAGAAATCGCCGGGAGAACGGGCTGTCCCGAGTACACCCGGGATGGCCTCCTACCCGTTCGTGTCACGCCCGCCGCCGGTTGCATCGACAGCCCCCGTTTTCACCTTGAGCAGGGCGTACGCCGGCGCGCCCAGATCACGGCGGCAGTGAGGGCGCGGCCGCACGTTATCGGCCATGGGACAAGGACTTGCGCGACGCGGCGCGCCGCGGCCCGGTGGCGAGCGGTGGGGTCATATAGTACGGTTGACAGCGGGGCGCCACGGGGCGTCCGGAGCGAGGAACAGGCTGTGAGCGCCGACCTGAGCAGACTCCTGAACGAGTGGCCGTACGAGCCGGGGAAGATCAATGTCCGGTTGATCGACGGCGACGACGGCGAGCCGCGGATCCAGTTGAGGCTGGACCTGGGGATCATGCAGATGCATGCGAACGGGCGCCCGGACGGCCAGAGGCCGTTCGGTCACGAGAGCCTGCTGGAGTACCACGAGGCGCGCCTCGACGAGCACGAAGAAGAGCACGGCTCGGGCGCGGGATTTGTGCTGGACGAGGACGAGTGCCGCGAACTGCGCGAGGAGGCGGTGCAGTACTACCACCGGTACGTGTGCCTGATGGTGCTGGAGGACTTCGAGGGCGTGGTGCGCGACACGACGCGGAACCTGCGCGTGCTGGACCTGTGCACCAAGTACGCGGAGACGGAGGGGGACCGGCAGGTGCTCGAACAGTTCCGGGCGTACATCACGATGATGCGGGCGCGGGCGCGGGCCAGCCAGGCGCTCAAGGACAACGAGCCGAAGGCCGCGATCCACGCCATCGACGAGGGCCTGGAGGCGCTGCGCCAGCACTTCAGCCAGACCGAGGAGGGCGAGACGTTCGAGGAGTCCAACGAGGTGCAGGTGCTGCGCGGGATGCGCGAGGCGCTGACGCCCAAGCTGCCCGTCAGCCAGCGTGCCGAACTCAAGCAGCGGCTCGGCCAGGCGCTCCAGGAGGAGAACTACGAACTGGCGGCGATCCTGCGGGACGAGTTGAGGATGCTCAAGCAGTAGGGCGCCGATCGGGGCTCGGGGGCCGGATCGACCGAGCGTGCGTTCACGCCGGCGCCGCCGCAGCGGGTTGGCGGGCGCGCTGGGCCAGCCGAGCCAGGACCTGCTTGGCCATGTCCTGCGCCGTCACGACCTCCTCGACGGTCACGTGGTCGGCGCCCAGTTCCGTCGCCTGGATGGCACGGCTCAGGTAGGTCGTGCGGACGGCGATGAAGACGCCGGGAGCGATCTCGCGGATGGCGCGGCAGGCACGCATGGTCGCGTCGTCGTCGGGGATCGTCAGGATCACCGCGTCGGCCCGCTCGATGCCCGCCGAGGCAAGCACCTCGGGGATGGTGATGTCGCCGAAGACGATCGAACGGCCCAGCCGGCGCTGCCGACGGACCGTCGCCGGGTTCAGTTCGACGATCGTGAAGGGGATGTTCGCGGCGGCGAAGTGTTCGGCGAGGTTCCGCCCGACAATGCCGAAGCCGGCGATGATCACGTGCCGGGCTGGCGTGCCGGCGTCGCCGGCCGGCACTGGTGGCCCCCGGCGCCAAGGGGCCGACGCGCCGATCCACGAGGCGGTCGGGACCCGGGCGAAGAAGGGGCGGACACGGTGGGCCAGGCCGTAGAGCGTGGGCGTGAGGATAAGCGACAGGACGACCAGCGCGATCAGCAGGGCCCGGGTATCGGCGTCGAGGATGCTCTGATCGGCCGCCACGGCCAGGATGACCAGAGTGAACTCGCCGGCCTGGCAAAGCGCCAGGCCGCACAGGGCGGCCACGGGGGCGGTCGCGCCGCCGGCCCAGGTGACCAGGGCGATGACGGCGGCCTTGAGCAGCAGCAGCGCGGGCAGGGCCAAGGCGAGGATCCACCAGTGCGCGACGACGGCCTGCAGGTCCATCTTCAGGCCCACCACGGTGAAGAAGACGGCCATGAGCAGGTCGCGCATCGGCGCCAGTTGCCCGGAGATCTGGTGCCGGAATGGGGTGGACGCGAGCAGGAAGCCCGCCAGGAAAGCGCCCAGTTCCGCGCTGAAGCCCAGCTGGCTCGTCAGCATCGCCGCGCCCAGGGCCAGCGCCGCCGACAGGACCAGCAGCACCTCGGGCGAGCCCTCCCCCCCCCGTCCGGCCGCCTCCATGAGCAGTCGCGGCAGCAGCAGACGGCCCAGGACGATGAGGGCGGCGATGCCGC
>JBGPGM010000055.1:0-8963 GCA_041483855.1 Phycisphaerae bacterium
CGACTGCGCCGCGAGGCGCACGGCCTCCATCACGCAGAACGTCTCGATGCCCTCGGTGAGGTCCGGCGAGTGCGGCGTGCCGTCGAGCAGCGCCGTCGCGAAGTGCTCGGCGTAGTTGGCGAACTCGCCGTAGTGCATGCCGTGCACCTCGCTGTTGAAGTAGTGGTGGCGCAGCGCGTAGAGCGGGTCCTCGGTCACCTCGGTCCCGTCCTGCGACGTGTGGACGAAGCGCATGTCGTGGTACTGGGCGAGGCTCGTTCCCTTGGCGCCGAAGAGCAGGCACTCGATGCAGTTGCGGGCGGTGGGCAGTTCGTGGGCGCCGTAGTGGCCCATGGCGCGCCCGATGCGACCGTCCTGGGCGGTGAGATTGACGATATAGACGTCGCGCCCCGCGACGCCGAACTCGCCGCCAAGGGCGGACGTGGCGGCGCTGGCCGCGACCTGGCGGATGGGGCCCAGGTACCAGCGGACCAGGTCGATAGGGTGGCTCAGGCCGAGGAAGACCCAGTCGGTCTGCGTGGCGGCCCAGGGAGATTTGCGGTAGAACCAGTCCATGCGGTGGATGTAGTGGGCGTCGATGAGTTCGATGGGGCCCAGTTCGCCGCGCTCGAACGCGGCGCGCTGGCGCAGGAATGGCTCGAAGAAGCGGGTGCTCTGGCCGACGAGGAACTTGCGCCGGTACCGTCGGCCCGCGGCCAGGACTCGGTGCGCGTCGGTGACGGAGTTGACCAGGGGCTTGGTGCAGATGACGTGCTTGCCGGCGGCGAAGGCCCGCTCGACGTGCTCGCCGTGCAGGGCGTCCGGGGTGTAGATAGCGACGATGTCCACGTCGGGGTGGGCGAGCATGGTGTCGTAGTCGAGTGTGTAGAAGAGGTCGGGCATTTCGGCGCGGCTGGCGGCGAGCTTGGCTTCATCCAGGTCACAGCCGGCGACGGGGAAGGCGCGCCAGCAGCGCCCGCTGGCCAGCGCCAGCAGCAGCGTGCGCCCCTCGTGCAAGCCGATGACACCGATGCCCTTGGCCTTGGGATCGCGCGGGCGCGGCACGATGGGGTTGGTACCGGGGATGTGGGTGATGAAGGGCATTGGGGAAGGGGCGAAGGGACGTCGGCTCTGCCTCTCACTTCTTCGGCCGCCGCTTGGCTTCCATGGAGCGGCGGCGTTGGGCCTCCTTCTGGGCGGCCTCGATGCGCTGCTGGAGACGGGCGAAGAAGCCGGGGCGCTCGGGGCCGGCGCGCTCGGAGACCGTCCTTGACGGGAGCGGCCTGGGCTGGGCGGTCCGCAGGGCCTCGACCTGCTCGAAGTGGCGGCGGATATAGCGTGATTCGAAGATGCCCAGGATCGAGTTGGTCATCGTGTACAGCGCCAGCCCCGACGGCACGTTGTACATGAACACCGGGAACATGACCACCGACATGATCTTCATCATCTTCTGCTGCTGCTGCTGCTCGGGCGTGAGCGTCGCGGCGGTCGGCGGGCTGAGGTACTTCTGCTGGATGAAGAAGACGACTCCGAGGATCAGCGGCAGGATGTTGATCCCTTCGACCGGGCCCATGAAGTTGGACAGGAGCGGGACCTGGATCGAGTTGAGGCCGAAGAGACTGCGGAAGTTGATGAAGTTGTCGGGCTCGGCCAGGTCGGCCAGGAAGGTCCAGGGCCGGCCGGTGATGAGCCGGCCCAGCGACGGGAACAGGCCGAAGAAGGCGGGCTCGTGGCGGAGCTCGAAGGTGAAGTAGAGCATCGCGAACAGGGCGATCCAGATGGGGGTCTGCAGGAACATCGGCAGGCACCCCAGGGCGCCGGCGTAGTTGATGTTCTCCTCGCGCATCAGGCGGGCCATCTCCTCGCGCAGCTTCTTGGGGTCGGCCTTGAACTTCTCCTGGAGTTTCTTCTGCTTGGGCGCCAGGCCCTGCATCTGCTTGCCGAAGCGCATCATGCTGGTCTGCGAGAACTTGGTCACCGGGTGCAGGAGGGTGCGCACGCACAGCACCAACACGATGATCGCCAGGCCCCAGTCACGCAGCACGTAGTCGTGCAGGATTCCCAGGTACCAGCGGAGGAAATGCGTGAGCGGCTGGAATGTGCAGAAGGCGCACGGGCCGCCGAAAGTGTAGATGACGATCTGGTCCAGGTGCACGGCCGCGGCTCGGGGCTCGGTGGCGGGATCCATGTACTTGGGCGACATCGGCCCGGCGTAAACACCCATGCTGAGGTCGGCGGACTTGCCCGGCTCAGCGGTCAGGGGGACGGTGGTCAGCCGCAGGGCCACGGCGGTGCTGCCGGGCTGGCGCAGGCCGTCGTCCCAGACGAGACGGTCGACGGAGGCGACAAGGGAGAATGCCTTGGAGGCATTCGGGTCGGTCGGGTCCAGGGCGGGCTGGACGACGACGGCGAAGTAACGGTTAGCGGTGCCGGCCCAGGTAAGGGTGTAGCAGGCGCTCGTTGTTTGCAGGGTTGGCCAAAGGACTTTGTCGGCCTTGGGGTCCTTGCCCACGGCCTCGGCATGGGCGTACAAGCCGGGAATGGAGCTGAAGAGGCCGGAGCCAGAGGACTGCACGTACGACTGCGAGGGATCGACGGACTTGGGCAGCAGGTAGCCGAAACGGACGCGACGGCGGTCGCCGCCATACCGGAGCACGCCGATGGGCAGGTCCACCGGGCCGAGTTGGTGCCAGATGGCCGTGATCGGCTTGTCCGCAAGGTTGGTCAGTGTCTGCTCGACGAGGATCTCGTAGGAGCCCGGCGTCAGGCGGTAGTGGCGCGTGATCGTGGCGACGGCGGCGCCGCCGGCGTCGAGGATCCGGGCAGTGAAGAGGCCGGGGTCCTTGGGGTCCTGCTGCCAATACGAGCCGGCCTTGACGGGGTCGGTGGAGAGCTTGACGAAGACGCCGTTGATGTCCACGCCCAGGGCGGACATCGAGGCGATCCCGAGCCTGGAGTTGGCCGGAAGGGGATAGAACTGCTGGAGCCGTTCGTGGTCCTTGTTGGCGACGGTCTCGTACTGGTTGGCCAGTCGGAGGGACTCGATGCCCGCGCCCAGGTGCGAGAACTCCAGGCGGAGCTCGAAGTCGTTGACCGCCGGGTCAAGGGCGCTGCCGAGCGGCGCATAGGCGGGCGTCGGCGTGCCCGGCGGGGCGGGAAAGAACTCGGCTACGAAGTTCGGCGCGGGGGCGCCCGGCGCCGGTGGAGCGGGGCCGATCGGCGGCGGGCCCCCGTTGGCTGGGGCCGTTGGCGCGGTGGGCGGCCCACCTGTTGGCGGGGTCGCGGGCGCGGGGACGGTCGGCGTGGCCGGGGAGGCTCCAGGAGTGGTGCCGCCGCCGGTATTGCGGAAGATGGACCAGGCAACCAACACCCCGCCCGCGAGCAATACGATCGGGACGGCGATCCGGAGGGCGGTATTGGGGGGTTGGGGCATGGGCGTGGAGGGCGCAGCGGCAGGGGGCACAGGAAGTTTGTTGGGGAGGCGACACGGGCGCTTCCAGAGTGGCACGATGATACGGCCGGCGGGCGGCGAGGGGGGACAAACGGCCGCCCCGGCGGCACCCAGTCCCTGGCAGGCCGCTACTCTGAACGTCATGGCGAGCATGCCCACACCTGGTCCGACGCCAGCCGCGGCGGGGCCGGCCGCGAGCGTCCGGTACACGTTCCGGCTGCTGCGTGCGGCGGAGTTCTGGCTGGACGGTGGCTCGATGTTCGGGCTGGTGCCGCGGGCGGTGTGGTCGAAGATGGCGCCGCCGGATGACCGTGGGCGGATCCCGGTGCAGCACAACTGCCTGCTGCTTGAGCGGGCGGGGCCGCTGAGCCCCCCGCCGTCGGCGACGGGCGCGGGAACGCCGGGGGGAGAGGGGGGGCTCATCGAACCGCGCCGGGTGCTGATCGAGGTGGGTACAGGGAACAAACTCGACGCCAAGATGCGGGACATCTTCGCGTTGCAGGACCGATACATCGTTGATGCGCTCCGCGAAGCGGGGTGCGAACCGGAGTCGATCGAGGCGGTGGTGGTGTCGCACCTGCACTTCGATCACGCCGGGGCGCTGACCCGCCGGCCACGCGAGGAGGAGATGGCGTCGCTGACGGAAGTTCAACGGGCGCACAACGCGGTGCCGACATTCCCGAAGGCGGTGATCCACTCGCAGCAGCGGGAGTGGGCGGATGCGTTGGCGAACCGGTCGGTCATGACGCGGACCTATTACCGCGACCACCTGGAGCCGGTGGCGCACCAGATCAAGACGGTCGATTCACCCCGTCCGTTCCCGACCGGGTACATCCCGGACCGGGACGAGTTGCCGGCGCTGCCGCTGGAGTACCGGCTGACGCCGATCCTGCCGGGGATCTCCGTGTTCCTGGTGCCCGGGCACACGTGGGGGCAGCAGGCGGTGATGTTCACGGACACACAGGGACGGACCGTGGTGTTCACGCCGGACGTCATGCCGACGGTCAACCACGTGGGGCAGGCGTACTCGCTGGGGTACGACGTGGAGCCGTACACGAGCATGGTGTCGCGCCGCTGGTTCCTGACCGAGGCGGCTCGGCGTGACTGGGTCCTGTGCCTGGACCACGAGCCGGGCAACCCTCTGCAGCGGGTGCGGGAAAACACCAAGGGGTGGTTCGACCTCGTGCCGGCGTGAGGCCCCTCGGGTCTGGACGCGCGGAGGCCCGGCGGCCCTATCATCTAACCATTACCGGAAGCCACGAGTGAACGAAGCCGCCGAGACTGTCGCGAGCCGAACGGCGAAAGTGCCGGCCCCGAGCGTGTCCCTGCCAAGAGGCGCCGGCGACGGCGCCGCCAACGGGCATATCGAATCCAACGCAGCGCCCGCTGCTCCAGCGGCCAGCGTCGATTCAGACTCCGGGCGCGCCGAGACGACCGCGACCGTCGAAACTGCGTCGGCAAGGGGGCGCAGGTCGCTGCTGGACCGGTTGGAGGCCTCGCTGAGCCGGCTCTCGACGCGCAACCACTTCTGGCAGCGGATGTTCTCGATGATCTGGCTGCCGTACGCGTTCCGCAGCGGCATCAAGATGAAGCGGATTGACGCCACGACCTTCACGGCGGTGCTGCCGTTCCGGCGGTTCAACCGGAACTGGTACAACGCGATGGCGGGGGCATCGCTGCTGGCCAACAGCGAGATCGCGGGTGGGCACTACGTCTTCGGGATCTGCGGCGGGGACTACACGGTGGTGTGCAAGACCCTGGAGTATAGGTTCCTGCGGCCGTGTTACGGGCCGGCGCTGTACCGGATCACGCCGCGCGAGGACATCCAGGGGCTGCTGGCGGCCGGTCGGGAGTTCAACCTGACGATCGACCTGGACGTGGTGCAGCAGATCGGCAAGCCCGGGTCGAAGGAGCGCCGGGTGGGCAAGTGCACGGCGGTGTTCCATGCGACGCCCAAGACGCACAACAAGGCCAAGCGGAAGAGAGGGGAGAGCGCCGAGTAGGGCGCTTTCCGACCGTTCCCTGCTCTGGCGCTTGGTCGCTCCCCCCCTCCGCCTCACCGTACACTCCCGCCCATGCCCGCTGACGGCACGATCCCGGCACGCCCATCGGTGCTCAAGACGCTCGGCTGGGCGGTGTACCTGGCGTGCTCGTGGACGTGGTGCATCGGCATGTTCCTGCCGGTGCTGCTGGTACGGGACTTTGGGATCTGGGGGTTCGTGGTCTTCGCGGTGCCGAACGTGATCGGGGCCGCGGCGATGGGGTGGGTGGTGCGCGACGCCGAGGCGAGCCGACGGCTGGTGGGGCGCCACCGAGCGGCGTGCGCGGCGTTCTCGCTGGTCACTATCACGTTCCATGCGTTCTTCGTGGCGTGGATCCTGCGGAGCCAGACGCCGCACCCGGGGCCGATCGGCGCGGGCGGCTATGCGGCGATCCTTGGGGTGGCGCTGGCGGTGCTGCTCGTGTCGGTGCCGGCTGCACGAGCGCGCCCATCGCCGTGGCCGGGCGTGGGTGCGTACTTGCTGTCGCTCTCCTGTTTGCTGGCGTTCTTCTTGTTGCGGCCGTTCTCGCAGATCGATCCGCTCGTCGCATGGCCATCCACGACGGTACTCAGCCCGAGCGGACTCTTGTTCCTGGCACCAGTCTGCGCCTTCGGCTTTGGCCTCTGCCCTTACCTGGACTTGACATTCCACACAGCCCGCCAGCAGACAGGTCGCGAGGAGGGGGCCGCGGCCTTCACGCTGGGATTTGTATCGTTCTTTGTCCCGATGATCCTCTTCACGTTGGCCTACACCGGGATGATCCTGGAGTGGCGAGTCCAGTATGTCGTCGTGCCTGCGATTCTCGGGGTCCTCGTTCACTTGTTGTCGCAAGCGTGCTTCACGTCCGCCCTTCACGGGCGCGCCGCGTGGCGGTCCCTGCCCCATCGCCTCGGGAGCCCGGTGATTGCTGCATCGGTGGCGCTGGGCGCGTCGATCGGCTGGCTTGTTGCGGATACGCAACCAGGCTCGGCCCTCGCCCGCCAGGGGCTCAGCACGGGCGAGGTCATCTACCGCGTCTTCATGACCTTCTATGGCCTCGTCTTCCCCGCGTATGTGTGGCTGTGCATGATCCAGACGCGGGATGGGCACTCGGGCACGGGCGGGGCGAGCGGGCGGCGGAAGGTCCACATCTTCCTGTTCGCGGTGGCAGTGGCCGCGCCGATGTTCTGGATGGGGTTCATCGAGCGGCGGACGTTCTTTCTCGTGCCGGGTCTGGGGATGATTCTGCTGGCGCGATTGGCGCTGCCGAGGAACTCCTTGGGTGCTACGGGCAGATCGACCGCCGGCGCGTAGGGGCGCGTCCGCCAAGGGCGGACAAGGCGGTCGTGGCACCCAACAGCCTGCCTACCTGCTGCTCCGCTGCTCGGCTGCCCTGCTGCTTTGCAGCGTGGCCAGGCGCAGGATGTTGGTCTGGGTCATGTCGTCGGCGCGCAGCTCGCCGGTCACCCGCCCCCCGCACAGCACGATGATCCGGTCGCACAGGGCAAGCAGTTCGGGCATCTCGCTGGAGACGAAGACGATGGCCGCGCCGGCGTCCGCGGCCTCACGGATCAGGCGGTAGATCTCGGCCTTGGTGCCCACGTCGATGCCGCGGGTGGGCTCGTCGAGCAGGAGGACCCGCGTGCCCTTGCCCATCCAGCGGGCGATGAGGAGTTTCTGCTGGTTGCCGCCGGAGAGTTCGCCGGGCAGGGACGAAGGCGAGGCGGTCTTGACCTGGAACGCTCGCAGGCGCTCGCCAACGTAGGCGTGCTCGGCGCGCCCGTCGCGCACACCGAAGAGGCGTGCCAGGCGCGACATGACCGGCAGCACGATGTTCTCATCCACGCCGAGTTGGAAGAACAGCCCCTGGAGCTTGCGGTCCTCGGGGACGTAGCCGACGCCGGCCGTAATGGACGCCCTGGCCGCGGCCACCCCCCCCACCCCCGTCGCTCCTGAAGCGCTGCCTGCGAGCAGCGTGCCGTCGATGAGCACCTGGCCGGTCGCGTCGGGGTCCAGGCCGAAGACGGCGTCGAGCAGTTCGGATCGCCCGGCGCCGACGAGGCCGCCGATGCCGACGATCTCGCCGGCTCGGACGCTCAGGGACACGTCGTCGAGCTTCCCCGGCGAACGCATGGCGCGGACTTCGAGCAGCGGGCGGTCGGACACGGCGCCGGTGGGGGCGACGCGGCGCATGGTCGCGGCCAGCCGCCGCCCGATCATCTGCTCGACGAGCGCGTGCTCGTCGATGCCCCTGACGTTGGAGGTCGCCACGAACTGGCCGTCGCGCAGCACGGTGACGCGCTCGCACACGGCAAAGATCTCGCCCATGCGGTGGGACACGTAGATCACGGTGATCCCGCCCGCGGCCAGTTGCCGGACGATTGCCAGGAGGCGCTCCACCTCGGCGATGGACAGCGAACTGGTCGGCTCGTCCAGGACAATCACCCGCGCGCCGTGCCCGCCGGGCGCGGCCCGGTCGTCCAGGGCGCTGGCGATCTGGACGATCTGACGATGGCCCGGCGAGAGGCGGCCCAGCGGCGCGTGCACGTCGATGCCGGGCTCCAGGGACGCCAGCAGGCGCGCGGCGCGGTCCGCCATGACCCGGTCGTCCACCAGCCCCAGCCGCGTCCGCGGAATGGCGTGCAGGCAGAGGTTCTCGGCGACGGTGAGGTTGGGGCACTGAGCGAGTTCCTGGTGGACGATCCGCACGCCGGCCGCAAAGGCGTCGTCGAGGGAGCCGGGGCGAAGGGTCCGCCCGGCGATGCGAACGGAACCGGCGTCGGGCTTGTGCAGCCCGGCGATGACCTTGCCCAGCGTGCTCTTGCCCGCGCCGTTCTCGCCGATGAGAGCGTGGACCTCGCCGGCGCGGAAGGAGACCGAGACATCGTCGAGAGCGCGGGTGATCCCGAAGCGCTTGGAGACGTGCTCGGCGATGAGGAGGGGTTGGTCTTGATCAGTCGTCATCGCGTCGCTGCACGGCGGGGGAAGAAGATTCACCACGGAGAACACGGAGATTACGGAGGGAGGCAGGGGATTGGTTCAAATGACTGCCCTTGGTTTGATTGCCCCGCTTTCCTCCCTGCCGGTGTCGCCTCTGTGCGCTGCGCACTTCTCCCCCGTCTCAGTCCTTCTTCAGCCACTTCTCCCACAGCCCCGCAAACTCCTCAACGTTCGATTTCGTCACGCGGGTGAGGTCGAACGTGTTGATGACCTTGGGTGGGTTCTTCTTGTTGTGGACCTTGTCGATGATCATCTCGACCGACCTGTGGCCCCAGCCGTAGCAGTCCTGGCCGATCAGGCACTGTACCTGGCCCTTGCGGACGTACTCCAACTGTTCGGGCAGATGGTCCACCGAGACGACCTTGGCGTTCTGGTACACCCCGTCCAGCGCGTTCTTGGTGAATAGCGGCCAACCCCCCACCATCGCCCAGCCTGTGATGTCGGGGTTGGCGGCCTGGACGGTCTGGACCTTGCCCGCGGCCTCGGGGGCGGTCTCGCCGTGGTAGTAGACG
>JBGPGM010000056.1:0-8956 GCA_041483855.1 Phycisphaerae bacterium
GACCTGGTGGTGCGTGACGGAGAGTTTCTCGTTGACGGCCGGCGCGCCGTCCTTGGCGTCACTCTTGACGGTCGGTGCGGGCGTGGCCGCGGGCGGCGCCGGCACCCGTTGGCGCTGAGCCCACGCCGCCCGGGACATGAGCAGCGAAACAAGGATGACGGTCACGAGTCGTGCCATGCTCACCACTGTACCGGCTCAGCAGCCTGCGGGCTGCCGGCAGCGCCGGTCGGCGCCGGCCGGCTCTCCCGGCCTGCGGCTCGTCGTGCCCACAAGCGGCCACGCCGCGCCACGGGGCGGGAGATCTCTCTCCCGATCCACGTGACGCGGCGAGGCTGAGGCTCACACCACATGTCCAGGCGCGGCCGACGCGGGGTCGAGCGCCGAGGACGCGGGTTGGTCAGACCATGCTCTTGAGGCCCTTGAGGGCGCGCACCTTGACGACCTTGCGGGCCGGCTTGGCCTTGAACATCACCTCTTGCTTGGTGAAGGGGTTGATCCCCCTGCGGGCCTTCGTTGCCGGCTTGTTCACCACGGTCACCTTCATCAGGCCGGGGACGGTGCAGACGACACCACGCCCCAGGTCGGCTCCCAGAACCTGCCCGAGCCCGTCGAACACCGCCGCCACCTGGCTCTTCTTCAGGTCGGAATAATCCGCCAGAGTCGAGAACATCTCGCTCTTGGTCCGCTGCTTGGACGCCGGCGAGATCTTCTTCCTGGGGGCCGCTTTCTTCATCTTCTTCGCCATCGTGTTCTCCATGTGTTCCGCGCGGATTCTGCCCGCGCTAGGGCGGCTTTGTAGCCGGTTTTCAGGCAATGTTCAACTCCCCCCGAGAGGAATTCGGTGGAAAACTCCGACTTTCCAACCGGTCTGACGCGCCTGAGCCGCTTTGTCCGATGGCCGCCGTGATCCCGACGGACCGGTCCGCTGGTACCATGCGTCCCGGGCCTGACGGGCCAAATGACCCTGGATTGCGGCGCCAACGCGGGTTCGGGGTCAATCTGGAGCCACCCATGACCACCGTCGATCGCCGCCAGTTCCTCGCCGTCTCCGCGGGTGTGACCGCTCTGGCCGCCAGCGGCATGGCCCCCAAGGCCGTCGCCGGACCCGGCCGGACGAAGCCGGCCGGCGGTCCGCATCCCGGCGACTCACACCGCGGCACCTGCGTGATCTCCTCGGGCAACGGCGTCCGCGCTACCGAGAAGGCGATGCAGATGCTCGCTGACGGCGCCGACCCCGCCGACGCGGTCGTTGCGGGCGTGAACATCGTCGAGGACGACCCCAACGACATGTCCGTCGGCCTGGGCGGGCTGCCCAACGAGGATGGCGTCGTTGAACTGGACGCTTCCGTCATGCACGGCCCGCTTCACCGCGCCGGAGCGGTCGGGGCCCTGCGCAACATCAAGAACCCGTCCTCCGTCGCCCTGACGATCCTCAAGCGCACGGACCACCTCATGCTCGTGGGCGAGGGAGCCCTCCGCTTCGCTCGCGCCCACGGTTTCAAGGAGCAGGACCTGCTCACCGAGCGGGCCCGGCAGGCGTGGCTGCGCTGGAAGGAGAACCTCAGCCCCGGCGACAACTGGCTCAACGACGACCAGCGCGACTTGGCCCTGGCCCACGCCAACGACCCCCTCCCGTACACGACCGGCACCATCAACTGCCTCGCCCTGACCGCCGGAGGCGACCTGGCCGGCACGACCAGCACCAGCGGCCTGAGCTACAAACTTCCCGGGCGCGTCGGCGACTCGCCCATCATCGGCGCGGGGTTGTATGTGGACAACGCCATCGGCGCGGCCGGCGCCACCGGGCGCGGCGAGGCGGTCATCCACGTCTGCGGCTCCTTCGCCGTGGTCCAGGAGATGGCCCGCGGCGCCACGCCGACCGAGGCGTGCCTGACCGTCCTGCGGAGCATCGTGGACCATACCCGTGAGAAACGGCTGCGCAACGCCAATGGCAATCCGAACTTCAACGTCACGTTCTACGCCCTGCGCAAGGACGGGGCTTACGGTTCGGCCTGCTTGCACGCGGGGGGCACGTTTGCCGTTCATGACGGCGCGAAGAACCAGACCGTGGCGAGTGCCGCCCTCCTGCCCGCCGAATAGGGCGGCCCAGCCCCCCACCCCCCCACTGCTGCCTCCCCTCACCCCATGATCCTCTCCGGAACGTTGATGCTGCCCGCTGATGGGATGCCGGCGCCCCGCGCGGTCCGGCTGGCACGCGGCTACGTACGCCTCGACGGCGCACGGATCGCCGAGGCGGGGGTGGGGCCTAGTCCCGGCACGCCCGAGCTCGGCTCGGACAGGACGCTCATCACCCCGGGCTTCATCGACACCCACCTCCATTTGCCGCAGTTCGATTCGATCGGGATCGCGGGCCTGCCGCTGCTCGCGTGGCTGGAGCGCGTGATCTACCCTGCCGAGACCCGCTGGGCCGATGCCGATTTCGCCGGCCAGATGACAGCACGGGTGGCGGGCCTGCTGGCTTCGCACGGAACAACCGGAATCGGCGCGTACGCGACCGTTCATCACGGCGCGGCCCGCGCGGCCATCGACGCCCTGCACGAATCCGGGCTGCGCGCCGTCGTTGGCCAGGTCCTGATGGACCAGAACGCGCCGGCCGAGCTGGTCCGACCAACCGCGCAGTTGCTCGCCGAAGCGGCGCGCCTCTCCGGACGCGGCCGGATCGAGGTCGCTGTGACACCGCGCTTCGCCGTCGCCTGCTCGGGGGCGCTGCTCTCCGGCGCGGGCGACCTGGCCCGTCGGCTGGGGCTGCCCATCCAGACCCACATCGCCGAAACTGCCGACGAGACCCGCTTGGCGTGCTCGCTGCACGACAGTCCCTCGTACGTTGATGTCTACCGGCGCGCCGGTCTGCTCGGTCCCCGCACGATCCTGGCACACGGCATCTGGCTGACCGACGACGAGCGCCGCGCTATTCAGACCAGCGCGTCGGTCATCGCCCACTGCCCGACCGCCAACGCCTTCCTCGGCGCGGGCGATATGGACCGGGCTGGATGCGCGGGCGCGGGGATCCGCCTGGCCTTGGGCAGCGACGTCGCGGGCGGCCCGGATATCTCGATGGTCCGCGTGGCCCGTGGCATGCTGGAAACGGCGCGTCGGCGAGGCTCCGACCCACCCGGCGCGCTGGAAGCCTGGTGGCAGATCACCGCGGGCAACGCCGACGCCCTGGGATGGCCCGATGCGGGACGACTCGTCGCGGGCGCATCGGCCGACATCCTCGCCATTGAGCCACCGCCCGGATGGCAACAGGCCGCCGACCCGCTCTCCACGCTGCTGCACGCCTGGGACGACCGCTGGCTGACGCACACCATCGTCGCGGGGCGGGCGGTGTACCAGCGCCCGTCATGACCCGGCGCATCGCCCTCCCCAATCAACCCCGCCAATCCACCGGCACCGGCTCGGGCCTGGGACATCCGCTCGACAGTCGGATGTGCCGCCCGCGGTCGGAGGACTCGTGGATCGCCTGCATGACGTCCAGCACGTGAAAGGCCAGTTCGCCGCTGGCCCGGTGGCGGCCCCGCTGCTTCGGCGCGCGCAGCGCACGGGCCATGTCCGCCAGGCCGATCCCCCGCGAGTTCTCCACGTACCCGTGCCAAACAGTCGCCTCCTCCCACTGGGACGACCCGGCGCGCCGGAATCGCACCGGTCCGCCAAAGCCGTTGGGATCCGGCACGCTGAGCGTCCCCTCTGTCCCGTAGATCTCGATGCACGGCACGTCGGCCGCCCAGACGTCGAAACTTGTCACGATCGTTGCGATCGGCCCCCGTCTGCCCCTGGGCCCGCCGAAATCCAGCACGCCCGCCACGTGCGTGGGCACCTTCACGGCGATCTTCCGGCCTCGCTTGGGCCGGCTGGTGATCGTGCGCGTCTTGAACGTGATCCGCGTCGAGCCGGTGACTCGCGACACCGGCCCCAACAACGACACCAGCGCCGTCACGTAGTACGGCCCCATGTCGAACATCGGCCCCGCGCCGGCCTGGTAGTAGAACGCCGGGTCCGAGTGCCACGACTCGTGCCCGTGGCACATCATGAACGCGGTCGCGGCCACCGGCGCTCCGATCGCCCCCTGATCGATCAGCCGCCGGCACGTCTGCATGCCCCCGCCCATGAACGTGTCGGGCGCGCCGCCGACGAGCAGGCTGCGCTTCGCCGCGGCGGCCAACAGACGGCGCGCCTCGGAGCGCGTGATCGTCAGCGGCTTTTCGTTGTAAACCGACTTGCCCGCTTGAATCGCCGCCATCGCCACGGACGCGTGCGCGTCAGGCGTCGTGAGGTTCAGGACCACCTCGATCGCCGGGTCGGCCAACAGGCTCTCGACGGCACTGGCGCGGCAGCCGACCTCCGCCGCCCGCTCTCTGGCCCGCTTCGGGTTCAGGTCCGCGCAGGCCACCACCTCCAGACTCTCGAACCCGCGGCAGTTGGCCAGGTACACCTTGCTGATGGCCCCGCAGCCGACCACGCCCACTTTCACTTTGCTCGTCGCATTCGCCCCGGCAGCGCTCATCGCCCTGCCTCCTTGCCTTCCAGGGCGCGGGCCGCCCAGAGGATGCCGCGCCGGACCATCTCCCGCGCCTGCGGCACATCAAAGTCGGCCGCAACGTGCCCCAGCGAGCAGTACGAGATCCGCCCCTGGCCCCACGGGCGCGTCCAGGCCACCGGCATCACGCACGCGGCGAAGTGGGCCGGGCCGTCAAAGGTGGTGGTCGCCAGGACCCGATTGGAAGGGTCTACGTGCAGGTAGTACTGCTCCGAATGCATGGAGAAATCGCCCAGGGAACGCGTGATGGGATGGCCGCGGTCGCTGATGTTCACGCGGTAGTCGCGGATGTCGCCGGGGTGCGCGACGAACTGGCCGCCGACGGCGAACTGATACCCCGTGCTGGCCCGGAAGGCATCGCCCATCCCACCGTGCCACCCGGCCAGCCCCACGCCGGCCGCGACGGCGTCCAGCAGGCCCGCCTCCTGCTCACCCGTGAGTTCGCCCATCGTCCAGCAAGGGACGATGACGCTCAGTCCCTTGAGTCGGTCGCGCTCGGTGAAGACGGCCAGCGAATCGCTGATCTGCACGGCAAGACCCGCGCCCTGTACCAGGCCTGCAAAGAGGTCTACGCACTTCTTCGGCTGGTGCCCGTCCCAGCCACCCCAGACAAACAACGCGGACTTGCTCACGGATGGCTCCTGACCATGGCCCTCGACCGCTGCTGACCGGTGGACCGATCGCGCGTCACGGCGGACCGGCGGACACTGTAGTCACGCGCCGCGCGCAAACCGCTTGAGCCCAAGGAACCCGATCGGCAGGCGCGTCATTCCCTGCATCGCCAGGTCCGCCAGCGCCTCGCCCACGACGCTGGCGAACTTGAACCCGTGCCCGCTGAAGCCGCACGCCACGGTCACCCGCTCGTGCGCCGGATGGCGGTCGATGATGAAGTGCGAGTCCGGCGTGTTGGTGTACATGCACACGCGCATGGCCAGCAGCCGACCGTCGGCCTCGGGGACATACCGCTTCAGCGCGGGGCGGAAGTCCCGCTCATCCTCCGGCCGCACGTCCCAGTCGGTCCGGTCCGGGTCGGTCGGCGCGCCCTGGAAATGGTGCGCCAGTTTGAACCCCGGGCTCTGCGGCATCATCGGAAATCCGTAGTAGATCGACGCGTCTTGCGCCTCGATCGCCCACACCGGCAGTCGCCCGCGCTCGAACCACTCGGGTCGGCGCGGCCAGACCCACCCCATCACCTGGCGCGTGACCACCAGCGGCACGCCAAGGCCTTGCACGACTCTTCCCGCCCACGCCCCGCTGGTCAGCACGAGGTGGCCCGCCTCGTACTCCGCGCACGCCGTGCGCACCCGCACCCCCCGGCCATCGGCGAACCACTCGATCACCGGCTCGTGCCCGTGAAGGTGCGCGCCGTGGCGCAGCGCCTGCTCCGCCTGCGCCGCGACGACCGCTTCGGGAATCAGCAGCCCCGCCGCCGGCTCGTACAGCGCCGCATGGTCGCCCGGCAGCCGGAACTGCGGGTAGCGCACGGCCAGGTCGGCGTGGGTGAGGATCTCGTGGGGCAGGCCATGCTCCACGGCGGCGCGGCGTGAATCCTCGACGAACGCGCCATCGGTCCGTCCCATGTACAGCCCGCCGGTCACGTGCAGTAGGCTCTGGCCGCTGGCTGTTTCCAGGTCGCGCCAGAGTTCGTACGCCCGGCCCAGCAGCGGCACGTAATCGGGGTGTTCGTAGTAGCACAGGCGGATCATGCGCGAGTGGCCGTGCGACGAGCCGCGCCCGTGCGGGATGTCGAACTGCTCCAGCCCAAGCACGCGCACGCCCCGGCGCGCCAGGTGCAGGCACGCCGACGACCCCATCGCCCCGACGCCGACCACGATGACGCCGTACGAATCGCTCACCTCGCCCGCTCCTGCCCGGCCCCCCTTCCGGGGTCTACGACATCGCCGCGATCAACTCCCGCAGGTGCGCCTTGATCCCCTCGTGCCCCCGATCGAGCCTTATCCCCAGTTCCCGCGCGGCGTCCTTGCGGAACATGTTCTTGGGCTGCGCCGGACTCGAAAGATCGATCCGCGCCTTGATGCCCAGGATCTCGGCCGCCCACGCCGCCCAATCGCCCCACCGGGCGTAGCAGTCCACCAGGTTGAAGGGCCGCCCGGCGACATCCGGCCGTCCGATCGCCGTCACAGCCGCGCCCGCGACATCATCGACGTGCACGCACTTGCCGCCGCCCGGGATGTTGATGGCCTCGCCGGCCCGCAAGGCCTTGACCATCTTGAAGCCGTGCGAGCGCTCCAAGTTGGGGTCGATGCCGTACACCGCGCACGGGCGCAACGCACAGGTGTTTCGCCCGTCGCGGAAATGGACGGCCCACAGGTGCGCCTCGACGGCCGCCTTGTAAGCTCCGTAATAGGAGTTCGGGCGCAGCGGGTGGTCCTCGTCCACATCGCCGGCCCAACGCGGGCGCATGTCATGGTGGACCGCGATGGTGCTGATGAAGATGAACTGGCGGGGGGCGGATGCGTCCAGCAGCCTGATCGATCCGCACAGGTTGCTCCGCAGGTGCTCGCCCAGCCCGTGAAGGTCTCGCAGCGCTGCCCAGTCGGCGCTGTTGTGGATCACGCAGTCGGCCCCCTCAAGCAGCGCGGGCCAGACGGATTCGTCAGCCTGATCGCCCACCACGAATCGCTCCAGGAGCGGCTCGAGGCCATCGCGCCGGCTGCCGGCACGCACCAGCCCGGTCACGCTGTGCCCAGCGCCCTTGGCGCGCCGCGCGATCGCCCGGCCGATGAACCCCGAGACGCCTGTCAGAGCGATACGCACGGTCTCCTCCCTCTGGGTGGCCCGCCCCTCTCACTTCGTCCGCGTGACGATGATTGCCGTCTGGTCGTCGTCCGCCGGGCGCCCGGCCGCGAACTCCTCCGCCGCGTGGTTGATCGCGCGCAGGACTGACCGTGCCGAACTCTCTCCCGCGGCGATCGCCTTTCGCACCGCCTCTACGACGCGCTGCCCGCCGAGCACCTGGCTGGCCGCATTCTGGCGTTCGTAGTAGCCGTCGCTGAGCAGTACGAACACATCCCCGATATTCAGCCGTAGCGGCGGCGCGGCCTCGGGGCGCATCTGCGGGTCCACGCCCAGCGGCATCACATCCGCCGTGCGCTCCTCGACCCCACCGTCAGCCCCGCGTCTGACGAGCAGGATCGGGGCCTGCCCCGCCGAGATCGAGCGGATCTCGTGCTTGACCGGGTCCAGCACGCCGATGAACGCGGTGACGAATCTCCCCGACGGGAGCGTCACGCACAAGTGCGCGTTAAGTTGCCGGACGATCGCATCCAGCCCCACCCCGAGCCGCGCGCCCATGCGGGCCATCGCCTGAACCTGCGCCACCGACAGCGCCGGCCCGATCCCGTGCCCGGTCGCGTCGGCCATCATCAGCATCAGCCCGCCCGTTCCCTGGCGGCCGCTCCCGGCCGGCGTCCCATCGTCCAGCGCCATCACGTCGAAGGCATCCCCGCCCGTCTCCTCCGCCGGGCGCGTCTGCGCCGCGATGTCGTAGCCGCTCACGGCCGGCAACGCCTGAGGCAGGGCCGACTGCTGGATGATCCGCGCCAGGCCCAAGTCCGCCTCGATCTTGTTCTTGCGGCGCTCCGCCTGGATCAGCGTGGCACGCCGGATCGCCACCGCTGCCTGGCTGGCCAACGCCCGCGCCACGATCTCGTCCGCCGCGTCGAACACGCCGCCGTGCCCGGCGTCCTTGTTCAGCACCTGCGCCACGCCTTCCAGGCCGCCATCGAACGACACCAGCGGGATGGTGAGCAAGCAGCGGGTGCGGAACCCAGTCAGCTGGTCCACCTGCCGGTTGAACCGCGCGTCGGCGTAGCAGTCGGTCACGTTGATGATCGAGCCCGTCCGCACGGCCTCGCCCGCCAGCCCGGAGTCGGCGCTGAAGCGCAAGGCCGCGCCCACGCCGTGGGCCTGCGTGGCGAACAGTTCGTGCTTGGCCTTGTCGTACTGGAAGACACTGGCCCGTTCGGCGTGCAGGGTGTCGCGGGCGGCATCGATGACCAGGCCCAGCACCTCCTCCAGATCGCTGCTGGCCGCCAGCCGCTCCATGACCACCAGCACGCTCCGCCATGCATCGGCAGGGACGCTGAGGCTGGATGGATCGGGCTCGGTCATGGTGCGGGGTCAGTATCCTGCAACGTAACCATCCCGGCAAGCGTGCCCTCATGCGGCGAACATCGCCTCGACGAACGCGTCCGGGTCGAACGGCTCGATGTCCTCGGGCGTCTCGCCGACTCCGACAAACTTGACGGGGATGTCGGTGGCCTCCCTGATGGCGACGACGATCCCGCCCTTGGCAGTTCCGTCCAGTTTGGCCAGGAAGATCCCGGTCACCCCGCCATTCCCTCCGTCCCCCGCTCCTGCTCCGCCCAGCCCACCGCC
>JBGPGM010000057.1:0-8886 GCA_041483855.1 Phycisphaerae bacterium
GAACTGGATGCGGGAGAAGCCCAGCGAGAGCGTGCGAGCGATCGTCGAGATAAGCAGGGTCTTGGCCAGGCCGGGGACGCCTTCGACCAGGGCGTGCCCGCGGCAGAACATGGCGATCAGGATCTGGTCTACCACCTCGTCCTGGCCGACGATGACCTTGTGGATCTGCTCGCCGAGGCGGTCGTACGCCGATCGCACCTCGGCCATGGCCTTGTCCGGCTCCGTCGCCCGCACTGCCCCGACGCGTCCGGCAAGAGGATCAGGCATACCGACTCCCTTCGACCCCGCCCCCGGTCCCTATGGGGGATGATACCGGCCCCGCTCAGGGGCATTGGGGCTGGCAGCCGGGGTGGGGCGGGCGGCGCACCGATTGCCGGGGCGGCAATCGGTGGCACAGAGGTCACGCCGGGGTTCAGGCGTCGCCGGGCTTGGCCGTGCCCGACGTGGCACCCTGCTTGCCTTTGGTCTCGGTCAGCTTCTCGAGCAGCTTCTCAAGATGGTCGAGCCGATTCTGCATCTGCTGCATCTGCTGCTCGATGTTGCCACGGTGGTCCTGCATCGCCTTCTCCATCTCCTCGGCGGCGTGGCGTTGAGCCTCGTTGAGCTGCTGGGGCGACGGCCAGGCGCTGTCGGGGCTGAACCGGAAGAACCGCGTTGCATCCGGGCCTTGCCCTTGCAGGCGTCCGATGAGGGCACCACGGGGAATCTCGATCTGGCCCCATGGCCCCGCCCCCGACGGCTGCGCGCCCCGGAGCCGCTTGATGAAGTTGCGCTCCTCGTCGTTGGCGCCTCCCTGGCCGTCGCCGGTGCGGGCTTTCTCGGCCTTCTTGGCGTCGTAGGCCTCGACGGTGATCTCCGCGTCCTTGCGCTGGCCGCGGTGGATGATCGTGAACTTGATTCTGTCGCCGGGCTCCTTGGCCTGGACGGCGTCGCGGACGGCCTGCTCGTTGGCCGCGTCCTTGCCATCAACGGCGACGATGACGTCGAACATGGCGATGCCGGCCCTGGCGGCGGGCAGGTCGTCGAAGACGCTGGTGACCATGGTGGCCTTGCCGGGCTCGAGGCCCAGGTGCCAGAGGAGAGCGGGGGGAACGTCGGCCATGCTGATGCCGACGAGGACCTTCGGGGGGGCGGCCGGGTTGGCGGGTTCGTCGTTGCCGCCGCCGAGGTTGGACCACGACCAGCCACCATCGCCGAAACCGCCGCTCAAGCCCGACCCGACCGGAGGCTGGACGAACTTGAGGTCCATCTCGAACTCGGTGTTGCCGCCGGCATCGACGATCTTGAGCGTGTCGTCGTCCTTGACGATGCGATCCGCGGGGATCTTCTTGCCGTTGCGCAGGGCCTTGACGACGTTGCCGTCCCTGAGCTCCACCTCGACCTTGTCGCCGTCCTTGATGACCACGTAGGACTGCACGCCGCCCTCTGGGGGCTGCACCTGGACGTGCAGACCGCCTGCGCCGGTCCCGGCGCGTCCGCCGATCCGGATGCGCTTCTCCTGCTGCTGGCCGGCGTGGTCGTCCTGTGCCGCGGCTGGGCCGACGCAGCCGAGCATCAGGCCCGCCGCGCCCATCAGGGTGAGCGCCAGCCCCCGCCGCTTCAACCCGAACCTGTCGAATCGATCCATGTCGGAGTCTCCTGTCGCCTGGGTGAGTGGTGACCGGCAATGCTTCTTCATGCCCACTGGGACGCCGGGGAGGAGGGTTTCCGTCGCGGCGAGAAGCGGGGGATTCACAGCGACCCGCCTCGTGTGGAGGCGGGGCGGACGACGGGGACCAGCACCTTGCCGCCGGCGTCGTCGCCATCGGCGTGGTAGAGGTCCGTCACCACGGCGCGTTCGACGAACTGGCGCAGGTACAGGACCTCGAACCCGCGTCCGGTCTGGGCAGGGCGGGATTGCATGATGACGCGCTGGGGCATCTCGCCAACGACGCGCCCGGACTTGGCGCCCAGGTCCAGGTAGGCCTGGACGGCCTCATCGGGGGTGGAGACCGGCAAGAGGCTCGCCGTATTGGTGGAGCCGCGGCCCGTGCCCGGGCTGGTCTGTGTCGAGGCGATCCCCCAGGCGAGCGCCACGCTGGCCGCGGCGACCCAGCCGCTGAAGCGCCAGGCGCGGGCGGAGAGGCGTTCGCCCAGGGAGACGCCGGCGGCGTCGTGGGTGGGCAGGTCGGTGCGCTCGGCGGCGGCGGTCGCGCAGGCGACGGCGTGCTCCATGACGTTCTGGAGGCGCTGGGCCTCGGCGACGTCGCGCCAGAGGGAGGCGTCGGCGGCGGCCAGGATGCGCAGTTCATCCCACTCGGCGGCGCAGGCCTCGCCGTCGATGACGCGGGAGATGAGGATGTCGCGGCCGTCCCGGGTCTCTTCGTGGTCATTCATCTTTGTACCCTCGCGGTGACAGACGCGCCGGCGTCCGCATCGATCTGGTTTTCCTGCTCGGCCCGTGGCCCGTTCGTCGCGTCCACCAGTTCCCTGAGCATCCGGCGTCCGCGGGCGATGCGGGTCTCGACCGTGGTCTCGGGCATGCCCAGCACTTGGCCGATCTGGCGGTAACTCATGCCGCGCACGCACTTCATGAGGAGCGGCTCGCGGTAGCCTTCGGCGAGTTTCTGGGCCAGGGCCATCACGCGTGTGCCCTCCTCGGTCGTGCTCACGTCCGCCGAGACTCCGTCCGGCGGGCCGTCGGCATCGGGCGAGCCGCGCCCGACGAGGCGGAGCCACGCGGCCCCGCGCGGGCGGCGCCGGGCCGCGGTCTTGGCCGCGTTGATCGCGACCGCCCGTAGCCAAGGTTTGAAGGCCGCGGGGTCCCGCAACCCGCCGATGCGCGACACCATCGCCATGGCGACCTCTTGCAGGAGGTCATCGACCTCGGCTTGGCGCGGCTTGTGAGCGAGCAGCACGGCGGCGACCCATCGGCGGTGCTGATGCCACAGGGCACGCAATGCCTCGCGGTCGCCTCCGACCGCCACGGATACCAAGTTCTCGGCGGCTGTGGCGTTGGCCTCGTCCAATCCGCGCTCCGTCCTGTCTTGAACCTAGACGCGCCCCGGCCCTCGTCCCGTCACTGTTCTTCGTGAGTGGGGGCGTGTGCGTTCGCGTCGCGTCGAGGTTATCCGGAGCCGGGCGCTGCCCATGCGGACTCCAAACGCCGTTACCCGCTGGGGGGCGCATCCTCTACCATCCGCCGTATGCCCAGGCCCGATCTGACCGACAAAGTCATGCCGTTCGGCGAGCATCTGGACGAACTGCGGCGGCGATTGTTGTTTGCGCTTGTGGGGGTACTGCCCATTTTCGTCGTGGCGCTGGCGTTCGGCCAGACGGTGCTGGTTTTCTTGCTGCGTCCGATTCAGCATTCGCTGGCCGCGGCAGGGCAATCGTCCAACCTCCAGGCGACCGGACCGCTGGAAACGTTCATGACGTACATCCAGACGGCGCTGGTGCTGACGATCATCGTGGGGAGCCCGTGGATCCTGTACCAGTTGTGGCGGTTCGTGGCGCCGGGGCTGTACGCCCAGGAGCGGCGGTTCGCGTACCTGCTGGCCCCGTTGAGCGTGAGCCTGACGATGATCGGCGTCGTTTTCCTGTACGTGGTGATCCTGCCGGTCACGCTGGGTTTCCTGATCCACTTCGGGGCGAATCTGTCGCACCAGACCGTGGCGGAGGCGCCGCTGCCGGAGGGGGTCACGCTGCCGATCATCCCTCTGCTGGACGCAGATCCGAAGGACCCTCCGCCAGGGGCTTATTGGATCAATCGCAAGCTCAAGGAAGAACGCTTCGCGGTCACGGGGGAGGACGGGAACATCACCATCCTGCAGCACCCGCTGACGTCGGGGGCCGTGATCGCGCAGCAGTACCGCGTGAGCGAGTACGTCGACCTGCTGCTGGCCCTGGCGCTGGCGTTCGCGATCGCCTTCCAGACGCCGGTGGTCGTGCTGCTGCTGGGCTGGGCGGGGCTGGTGGACCTGAAGTTCCTGGCCAAGTACCGGCGGCACGCGATCTTCGGGTGCGCGGTGGTGGCCGCGATCGTGGCCCCGAGCGGGGACCCGCTGACGATGACGTTGCTGACGGTGCCGCTGTACCTGCTGTACGAGCTGGGAATCCTGTTGCTGCGGCTGCTGCCGGCGTCGCGGGTGGCGGGGGGGTTCTCGCGCGCGGACAAGCGTGCCGGGAAGATGGAGCCCGACGGCGAACCCGGGGAGTCTTTGGGCGCTCCGTGACGAACCGTCTTGTCGCGCGGGCGCCGCGCGGCGGACAGGCTGGGTCTTTGCCGATGAACTCCGAAACTCCCGCGGCAACCGAGAGCGACCTGGCGATGATGCGCCGAGCGCTGGAGCTGGCCCGGCGCGCGGGGGCGATGGGGGAGGTGCCGGTCGGGGCGGTGGTATACGAAACGGCGACGGGGCGCGTCGTGGGCGAGGGGCACAACCGGCGCGAGGTGGACCAGGACCCCACCGCCCACGCGGAGATGCTCGCGGTGCGGGAAGCGGCGTTTACGCTGGGGTCGTGGCGGCTGTCGGGGTGTTCGTTGGTGGTCACGCTCGAGCCGTGCGCGATGTGCGCGGGGTTGATCGTCAATGCGCGGGTAGGGCGGCTGGTATACGGGGCCGCGGACCCGAAGGCGGGCGCGGTGGCGTCGCTGTACACCGTGACGACGGATACCCGGCTGAATCACCGCGTGGTGCCCGTCGCGGGCGTGATGGGAGAGGAGTGCGCGGGCCTGCTCACGGAGTTCTTCAAGGGGCTGCGCGCCGACCCGTAGGCACGCCATCGTCACTTGAGGATCAACCGCACGAACAGACCCAGCAGGACATGCCCGGCGCCGGTGACCAGGAAGATCGCCGCGGCCAAGAGCCACTGGCGACGCAGCGGCAGGCGCGTCCAGAGGCGACGGCGCCAGAACGCCCAAGCGAGGGCCACGGCGCAGATCGCAGCAGCCGCCGCGAAGACGACGAACATGAACGCGAAGAACCCGCTCATGCGGCCGTGCTCGTAGAGTTGGTCGTAGATAATCACGGCGATGACGAGGACACTGACGACGCCGTCGAAGCCCAGGCCCAGGCTCAGAGAGACGACGCCGACGAACCAGGGGCCGAGAGACAGGTTCGGAGAGAAGACGCACAGGCGGAGGGCGGCGCCGCACTCGGGGCAGGCCGGCCTGGTGAGGGCGCGCAGGCTGTACGAGCAAACGGGGCACTTCTCATCGTGGGACCCGAGCCAGTCGGCCAGCCTCTGGGTATCGGTGGGGGATAGGTCGGGCACTTGGGAGACCTCCGCGACGGCGCCCGGCGTGGAGCCGACCAGGGCGCTGTGGGCAACTACGCCGGACCGGGGCGGCCGGGTCGCGCGTAGGCTTGGCTTGGTCGTGTGGAAAGGGCCGCGATGCCGGAACTGCCCGAGGTGGAACGGATCCGCCAGACACTACTCCGGCTGGTGGTAGGCCGGCGCGTGGTAGGGGCGACGCTGCGCCGGCGCGACGTCTGCACGGGCCGCAAGCGGCCCGCGGACCTGCTCGTGGGAGCGACCATCGCTGATGTCCGCCGGCACGGCAAGCAGCTGGCGGTGGTGGGGCACGACGGACGCGTGCTGTGCGTGCACCTGGGCATGACGGGGCAGATTACGGTGTTGCCGCCCGCGGCAAAGGCGGACGGGCGAAACCACGTCCATGCCGTCTGGCGATTGGACCCGCCGGGTCGGCTGGCGTTCCGCGATCCGCGCCGCTTCGGCGGTCTGTGGACGTTCCCGTCGATGGCCGCGCTGGTAAGCGAACGGTGGTCGGTCTTGGGCGCCGACGCACTGACCATCGCGCCGGACGTCCTGGGTTCCGCGTTGGGACGCACGCAGCGGGCGGTCAAGGCTGCGCTACTGGATCAGGCGGTGCTTGCGGGCGTTGGGAACATCTATGCCGACGAGTCGCTGTTCATCGCGCGCCTCCATCCGGGGCGCAACGCCGGCACGCTCTCGCCGGCGGAGGTGGCCCGGTTGGCCGCGGCGATCCGGACGGTTCTGGCGGACGCCGTGGCCGCAGGCGGGTCAACACTGCGCGACTACACCGATGCGGACGGACAGCCTGGGTCGTACCAGCGTTCCCATCGTGTGTATGCGCGAGGGGGACTCCCATGCGTTGTGTGTACCCGCCCGTTGAGGCAGACGTTGTTGGCCCAGCGAACAACAACCTACTGCTCACGATGCCAGCCGGTGTAGTCAAGGGGCCCCGAAAGGATCAACAGGCTGTGGTCTTATCCACAACGGAAATGCGGTATCCAAGCCGGGTGAATCGCTGGCCAGTTGAGGCCACCCCGGATGATTCCGGATTGCTCTCTCTAAGAGAGAGAAGAGAGATAGAACCCGTCGTCGTAGAAGAGAGGGGTGGCGCATCGTGGATGACTCGTCTTGGTTGCTGTTTAACTGTTGCTGCGACAGGTGCTTAGAGTGCGGGCGACACTTGGGGTATGTTGTCGTTTGTCTGTCGGGCGGAAGCGGCACGGATTGAAGCCAAGTACGGCCGCGGAGGCCAAGCGTTCAAGACAGGGCGAGTACCGCTGAGGGCGCACCGGAGCCGTCGACTTGTCCACCGGCCGTCCCCCGTAATTGTTGGGAGAACAACCCCACCAGTACAGGGGGTCACAGCCGTTGAAGAAATGGCGATCAGGCCCCCGCTCGGGCACCATCGCCAAGGAGCGTCTCCTCGAGCGACTTGACCACGCGGGTGAACTCTTCATCCCGGGTGCACCGGAGGTCCACCGTCTTGACCGCGTGCATGACGGTGGTGTGGTCGCGCCCGCCGAAGTAGCCGCCGATCTCTTCGAGCGAGTAGCGGGTGTGCCTGCGGGCCAGGTACATGCAGACCTGGCGCGGCAAGGCGATGGAGCGGTGGCGGCGCTTGGACTGCATGTCGGTGACCTTGACGCCGAAGAAGGTGGTCACCGTGTTGATGATGGTCTGGATCTGCACCTGCTTGTCGGTCTTGGAGGGCTCCTCCCCGAGGATCGCCCGGGCGCGTGCCAGGTCTACCGGGCCGCGCTCGACACTGGCCAGAACCTGGAGCTTGACGACGGCGCCTTCGAGTTCGCGGATGTTGGTGTCGATCTTGGCGGCGATGTAGCAGGCGACGTCGTCGGACAGTTCAAGGCCGCGCAGGCGGGCCTTGTTCTTGAGGATCTCGACGCGGGTCTCATAGCCGGGCTTTTCAACGCGGGTGACCAGGCCCCACTTGAAGCGGCTGACAAGGCGTTCTTCGAGGTCCGGGATGTCTTCGGGGGGAGCGTCGGAGGAGAGGACGATCTGCTTGTGAGCCTGGTACAGGCTGTTGAAGGTGTGGAAGAACTCCTCCTGGGTGCGGTCGCGCTTGGCCAGGAAGTGGATGTCGTCGATGACCAGTACGTCCACCTCGCGGAAGGTGTGCCGGAAGCGGGACATCTCGCCGGCTTGCACGGCATCCATGAACTGGGTCATGAATCCTTCGCAGGAGGTGTAGAAGATGCGGGCCCTGGGGCGGGTCTGCTTGATGGTCAAACAGATAGCCTGAAGCAGGTGGGTCTTTCCCAGCCCGACATCGCCGTGGACGAAGTAAGGGTTGTACGCGCGCCCGGGATTCTCGGCGACGGCGACGGCCGCGGCGTGGGCCAGGCGGTTGCCCGGCCCGACGACGAAGTGCTCGAAGGCGTAGTCGGGGTTGATGACCAGGGAGAGTGCGGGCTCGGCTCGCTGGGCGGAGCCGGAGGGACCGGGAGCAGGGCCGGAGGAAGCGGTGCGGCTGGTGTCGCGCCAGGGCTTAGTCTCGGTCAGGAGGCCGCCTGAGCCTTGGGAGAGCCCGGCAGGGCCCGCGGCGGGCGTCTGGGCCAGAACCTCGTCGGGCGCCTCGGGCTCGTCCTCGGGGCCGAGGAAGGCGACGCTCAGGAGGCGCTGGGAGACGGTCTGCGCGGCGTCGTTGAACTCGCTGAGGCACTGGCGTTGCAGGTAGTCGCGGTGGACGAGGGAGTGGGCGCGGAGCGTGAGGACGCCGCCGTTCATCCCGAGCGGCTCGATTTCCTCGAACCACTGGCGGCAGAGCCCCGGGCGCTGTGCCCGGAGATGAGCAAGCATGCCCGCCCAGATCTGACGATCAGGTGAATTCATTGGTGACCAACGGGAACGGCCCCGGCCCGCTGGATTGCCCTCTGAGACTCTCGTTGTGTTCTCGACTCCGGGCGGTGCGCGCGTCGGCGACCGTCGTTGTGTGCGCAAGGGGCAGAACGTACACGCGCCCCGCACAGTCTGTCAATACGCTTCGCGCGTTTTTTCTTCAGCGCGGGCGGTCATCGCGCCGGTTCCCGCTCGGAAGGCTCTTCCTGGCGCTGGCCCGCGGCCACGAGTTGTTGTTCGTAGCGAGCACGGTTGACGCGGTGGTCCATGAGGAGCTGGACCTTGGCCATGCGTTCGGGACAGGCGAGTTCCTCGATGCGACGGCGGGCCTGGGCGAGGTTGGTGCGGCGCGAGAGGTGGATGAGCACCAGGTGCTGACATTCGAGGACACCGAGCCATTCGACGACGTCGGCGACGTGCATGTGCATGCCGACCTTGGCACGGTCCTTGTGGTCCTCCTCGGTGAAGGTGCACTCGCAGATGACGACCTGCGAGCGGCGGACATCGTCGCGGATCAGGTGTGGGCCCGGGGCGGTGTCGCCAAGGTAGGCCACCAGCGGGATCTCCAGCGAGCGGGTGATCTCGGTGCCGCGCTGTTTGAGTTCGCGGAGTTTCTCCTGGGGAAGGCCGGCGAACTCTTCCTTGAGCTTGCTGCGTCGCTCGACGACGACGAAACCGAGGGAGGCGACGGTGTGCTCGACGGGGACGGCGCGCAGGAAGGTGTTGTTCTTGATCTCGATCTGCTGCTCGGGCTCGAGGGGCAACAAC
>JBGPGM010000058.1:0-8851 GCA_041483855.1 Phycisphaerae bacterium
CGCCAGATCGAGCTGGGCGCACCCAAGTTCGACGACCTCAAGACGAAGGTCTGGGCCGAACTGACCGACCCGCAGCGCACGGCCGTTGAGGCCAGGCTCGCCGAGTTTCGCGAGCGCCAGGCCAAGCAGCGCGAAGACGAGTACGTCAAGCGGAGGGCCGGCAAGAACGGCAGCCCGCCCGCCGCCCCAGGCGCCGCGGCCCCGGGCCCCGAGCGGGGCCCCGGCGCGCCCCTCACGGCTGAACGGCGCGACCGCCTGATCCGCCTCTTCGAGCACCTCTCGCCCCAGGAGCAGGACCAGTTGCTCGAACGCATCGAGCAGCGGATGAAGGAACGTCCCGGGCCTGGGCGGCCCGACGGAGTCGCCAAGCCTCCCCCGGGCGTCGATCAGGTCAAGGTTCCCAAGCCGGACGAGGGGGCGCCATCGCCGTCCAAGCCTGCAACGAAGGACCGGTAACCTTGACCCGGGTCGCGCCATAGGACTCTGGGAGGGCGAAGAAGGGGAAGGACGAGCCGCGCCCAGGAGGGCTCGGCTCGTTCTCGTTACGCCGCCGACGGGCGGCGACGCCCCGGAAATAGGGCGTTTTTCGGTCTCGATCGGAGCAGCCGATGGAACAAACGCGGGTACACAGCGTATAAGAACCGACTGGCCACTCGTGGCGGGCCAGCCCGGCTTCGGTCCGGTAATACCGTCTGGGGGGCATGCCGGGTGGGGGCTTCCGTACTGATCCAACGAACACGGGCGCTGTGGTTTTGCACGAAGATTGAAGGTGGGTGGACGGCTTTCGCCGATAGCGGGTACACTTAACCAGATCTCTCTCTCCTCCAGCGGGGCGCCGTCTTAGATGGCGCCCTGCTTTTTTACCCGGTATCCTGGCCAGATTCCGCCAGCGCGGCCCTATCCATCGTGCCGTCCCCGGCGGCAACGTAGGAGCATCTATGCCCTCCAGCGGCGGTGGTGTGGTCGTCACGGGTGCGGCGGGATTCATCGGCTCTCACGTCGTCGAGGCCTTCCTGTCTCGCGGCCAGCGTGTGATAGCGGTTGATAACTTCGATCCCCTCTACGACGAATCGCTCAAACGGGCCAACCTCCACGAGTGCCGACGCCACCCCAACGGCTCGGCGTTGACATTCGTCCAGGCCGACATCTGCGACCCGCAGGCGATGCGCCAGGTCTTCGAGCAGTCCCAGGCCGGGCCCCCGGCCGGCGTCGTTCACCTGGCCGCCCGGGCCGGCGTACGCCCCAGCATCGCCGACCCCGTCGGATACACCAGGGCCAACGTGCTGGGCACCGCGACGGTGCTCGACGCGGCGCGGGCGGCCGGGTGTTCGCGCATGGTCGTGGCCTCGTCCAGTTCTGTTTACGGCAACAACGAAGTCGTCCCGTTCTCGGAGGACCAGGACGCCAGCGGGCCCATCAGCCCCTACGCCGCCACCAAGCGCGCCGGCGAACTCCTGGCCCACTCGCACTGGCACCTGACACGCATGCCCACCGCCTGCCTGCGGTTCTTCACCGTCTTCGGCCCGCGCCAGAGGCCCGACCTGGCGATCGGCATGTTCCTGCGCCTGGTCTCGCTCGACGAGCCCGTGCCCATGTTCGGCGACGGCTCTTCCAGCCGCGACTACACCTACATCGATGACATCGTCTCGGGTGTGGTCGCCGCCTACGACCGCATCGAGTCGCACGGATTCCGCATCTGGAACCTGGGTGGCAACGAGCCGGTGACCCTGCGCGAGATGATCGCGACGATCGCACGCGTGGTGGGGCGCAAGGCCGCGATCCGGGCGTGCCCGGCCCGGGCCGGGGATGTCGAGCGCACCTACGCCGACCTGACGCGCAGCCAGACCGAACTCGGCTACGAGCCGCGCACCGGCTTTACCGAGGGAGTCAAGCGCCAGTGGGAGTGGATGCAGGCCCAGGGGCGGACCTGATCGGGCCCGCCGGCTCGGCTCTTACGGCTTCGCCGGGGCCGGTGGCGACGGAGGCGGCGGGGCCGGCGTGTAGACCGGCTCGGGCGCGTTGGTCTGCTCGCCCTTGGCACGTTCGATCGCCTGACGGATCTGTTCCAACGTGAATCCGCCGGTCGGCACGGGCGCCTTGGCCGCGGCCGAGGTCGAACTCGCGGACGAGTTGACCCTCGTGGACGGGGCGGCGGAGTCCACCCTGGTGCTGCGCGCTGGACCGCCGGAGGGTTGGGTACTGGAGGCGCCGGAGGGCGTGCCGGAAGCCGTGGAAGAACCGTTCGAGCCGTCGGCGCCCGCGGACCCGGCGGAGCCGTCCGTCGAACCCGAGCCCTTCGGCTTGCCCCTGATCCTGGTGGACTTGGACTTGGCGCCACCGCCGCCCGCGGTCCCGGCGGTGCTCTCGGCGCCGCCGGAGGTGCGCACCAGGTTGGCCTGGCCGTCGGTGCCGGGCGTGCTGGCCTGGCCGGCGCCGCCCACGCGAACCCCGCCGTTGCCGACGTCGGCCCTTGACGGGGCCGAGGACAAGACCCGGGTCTGCTCGCCGTGGAAGTGGTACGCGGACACCAGCTGGACCATCTTGGGCGCGAAGCGGTCGTCGATGAAAGCCTGGAGAATGGGGACCTCGCCGGCGTTGTGGACGTGGTCCCACAGGACGACCCCGTTGCAGCCGCCGATGTACGGCAGTTCGAGCGACATGGTGAGGCCGGTGTCGTTGAGGTACTGGCCGTAGAAGGAGAAGGTCGGTTCGGCGTACTTCGAGTAGATCATGGGGTAGACGGGCTTGCCGGGGCACACGCGGTGGGATTCCTCGATGCTGGTCAGGAAGCAGTGCCGGTACTGGCTGTACGTGGTCTGGCCGTCGATCGTCAACGGGGTGCCATCGGGCATGGCCATCGCCCACGAGTACAGGCAGGGCGCCAGAACGTCGCAAGCGTCCCAGAGCCACTGCATGCGGTCGTTGACGCGCGACCAGTAGCCGGTGTGGTTGCCGTAGTCGGCCATGCTCTGGGGCGCGCCGTACGTCCAGCGCGTGTGCGGGCGCAGCCGCTTGCACAGCGTGATGACGTCCGTGTAGAACGTCCGCGCCGCGCTGTTGTAGGTGTCCGCCATGTACGCCTGTTTCTGAGCGTCGGACTGGCCGTCGAAGACATGCGGATCGACGGCCCGCAGCGCGTTCTCCCACTCCACCTGCAGGTTCGGGAAGAGCACCTCCCACGTCACCTGCCAGTTCTCGTAGTCGATCAGCGCGATCCCGTTCCAGTTGGCGTCCGGGATCAGTGCGGCCACGTCCGCGGGGATCTTCGCCAGGTTCCGGGCCTGCCAGTTGGGGTCCCGGTACACCTCGTGCATGCCCACGATGGGGTATTCGCCGAACTGGTGGGCGTAAAAGACCACCGCGTTCCGCTCGAACGGCGTGCCGGTCAGGTCAACGGCGGTGTCCATCGCCGCGGCGCCGTTGGCGGCGCGTTGCAGCGACGTCGTCACGCACCAGTGGAGCGTGAAATCAGGGCGCGCCGGGGGATTGAAGGGATACGTGATGGTCTGGGCGGCGCAGGGCGACGCGCTCAGGCTGACACCCACGAGCAGACACGCCAGCGTGCCCGAGCGGACAGAAACGGAACGGACGAACGACATGGCATCCCTCCTGGAACGACGGCGCGATCGTGCCCTTCGGCAGGGAACAGATCGGCACTCCTTGGCGCGTGGCTAAGGGCGTCGCCGTGTGGGACACTGGCAATGCTAGGGGTCGTGCCGCCTGGGAAGGGGCTCGCGACGGTAGGGGCGTGTTATTGCCTCATCGCGCCGTCGGCGGTCACCGAGAAAACCTGCATCCGGTGGTCCGAGGCGCCGCCGTTCACCACGCGGTACTCCAGCGCACGCAACCACGGACCCAGGAAGACGTGATCGATGTGGTAGATGGGCCAGTCGCGCGGCCACGACGCGACGTACCCACAACCAACCTGGTCGAAGGCGTGCGTCATGCCGCGGGTCAGGGCCGACAGGGACGCCGACCCCCTCGGGATGTTGAAATCCCCCGCGATCAGGTCGGGCGGCGGAAGCCCGGCGCGCGGGGGCTCGCCGCGACCCGTTGGCCCCATCAGCGAGGCCAGCCGGCGGGCGGCCAGCTGGGTCAGGTAGAAGCGCGGCAGGCGCGGGTCCGACGGCAGGTCCACGATCCAGACCACGATGGGCCGCCCCAGGACCGCGGTCGTGTCGATGCGGGCGAACTCGACGAAGCCGGGGTCGGGGTGGCTCGGCCGGTTGCCCGGGATCAGATCGTCCGGGTTCGGCGTGAACGGGGCGCTGGCGTCCAGCCGGGCTGGTGCGATGGCATCGCGCATCGGCAGGTCCAGCGAGACCCCGCCCGTTTCCAGGATCGGAAAACGCGAGGCGAACGCGAGCGGCCCCGGCCGGACGATCTGATACGCGGGGCCGAGGCTCCTGGGCAGTTGGGCCAGGTCCGCCGACCAGATCGGGTCGGTCAGCAGCAGGATGTCGGGCAGGGGATCGGTGTGGATCGCGCTCAGGAACAGCGGCCACACCTCCGGGCGCGGGCTGCTCATGTTCCAGTGGATCAGGTGAAGGATTCGCTCCGGCGGCGCCGAGGCCCGCGCCGTCAGCACGCGGTAGAGCCGCCAATCGGCAAGGAACAGGTACAGCGCGCCCAGGACGGACCCCCAAAGGACCAGGCCCGCCAACCGCCGGCGTCGCGACCCCTTCGCGGCGCAGAGCCGCGCCAACCCGCACGCAACCGCGCTCGTCACCACGCACGCCGGAACCAACAGGATCGACGGGATCCAGAAGAGGTACTGCGTCAGCAGGAACCGGTCCGTCAGGGCGTGCCCGGCCACGAAGATGAGCAGCAGCACCGCCGCCACGACCCACGCCACCGCCTGCACGAAGGCGACCAGTCCGCGCAGCACGGCCCCGCCCCGCCGGGGCGATGGGCCGGCGCGGGCCGACGCATCACGAGCCCTGGTCGTAGGACTGGGCATAAGCGTCGGCATGGGAATAGGCGTCGTGGTCGGCATCGGCGTCGTCGGTGCTGTCGGCCGCGTCGTGCGCCTCCTGGGCCGCGCCGTCCTGCGCGACCTCCTGCTGGCGGAGCAGTTCGGGGATACGGTCGAACAGGCCCAGGGCCATGGGAAGGATAAGGGCGTTGATGTTGCTGCCCAGGATCGTGCCCGCCTCGGCCAGGCCGTGGGCCAGCGTGCCCACCACGAAGCCGAGAGCCAGGACGGCGTACCCGGCGGCGACCGGGTTGTGCCGCACCTGCGCGTACATCCGCAGCCCGCGTACGCCGCAGTACAGCAGGGCGACGGCGAAGAACCCGATCCCCACCAGCCCGGTCTCGGCCAGCACCTGGAAGTAGATGCTGTGGAAGTTCTGCGTGCTCCAGCCCAGGCGCGTCGCGTCCGTTGGGCTCCAGCCCTTGCCGATCAGCGGCGACTCCCGCCAGGCGTTCATCGCCATCTCCCACGGCTCGCCGCGCGTCGCGAACGACGTGTCCTGCAGCCGTTCAAACGACTCCGGGCTGACGTACCCCACGACCAGGTAGAGCGTCGCGCCCACGGCCGCCAGCGTCACGCCCAGCACCACCGGCCGCTTGACCAGCGGGACAAGCAGCGCAAAGCCCCCGATCGCCGCCATCCCCACCCCGCCGCGCGAACCCGTCGCGATCAGCACCAGCGAGCAGAACGCCCCCAGCGCAAAGCCGAAGGCCTTCCAGAACTTCGCCTTGTCGTACAGCACCAGCGCGGCCGCGACGATGGCCATCGGCGCCATCTCCATCCCCAGCCGGTTCGGGTTCAGCCCCAGCACCATGAACCGGCCCATCCGCAGGAAGTTGTACGGGTTCTGCAGGATCGCCACCAGCACGATGAACGCGAACACGCTGCTGGACAACGCCACCAGCCGCATCATCTGCTTGATCTCCCCGAAATCCCGGAACGACATCGCCTGGATCAGCCCCGCAAAGACGATCGTCAGGTACAGCCCCTTGACCGTCACCGCGGCCAGCGGCGAGCCGCTGTACAGCCCCGCGAACGTGTAGAAACTCGCGAACGCCGCGAACACGATCCCCGTCGGCCCCAGCCGGTACGCCCGCATGACGAACACCCCCAGCATGATGATCAGCACCGAGCAGTAGATCCGCGCGTACTTGATCAGGTCGTACGCCGGGATCTCGTCCGCCGCCGAGAGCGGCGCCAGCAGGAAGAACGCCGCCACCAGCACCGCCGGCGGGTTCACGTACCGCTGCAGGACCACCAGGGCCAGCGGCACCATGAGTGCCACGAAGAAGGCGATGAGCAGCAGGAGTGGGCTGGTGTTGCCGAACATCGTTGTGGCGCGCCCGGGCGGGTTGGGGGGAACAGCGGGTCCAGGGAACGGTCCGGGAGTCTTTATCGGCCGTTTGCCGCGAGCGGTGGAGGTTGGCCGCACGCCACCGGGACGGGATCTAGCCGGGCACGTCCGCCCACATCTGGGACCAACGGATCGCCCACTGCTCCGCCGAATAGGCCGCGGCGAACAGGGTGCTTCTACGCCCGAACTCGGGCAGAAGATCGTCGTGCTCGTGAAGCCATCGCAAACCAGCCGCCAGGGCGTCGGGGTCCGCCGTCGCGCAGGTCAGGCCGTTGTAGTACGTCCTGACCAGTTCCACCGCCGATCCGCACGCCTCCGTGCACAGCACCGGCAGCCCCGCGGCGCACGATTCGACGACCACCAGCGGCCACGGGTCGTTGACGCTGGCCAGCACGAACGCCCCGTGGCTTACCAGCACGGCCGGCTGATCGGGGGGCTGGACAAACCCCTGGTCGGTCACGCCCGGCGGGTTGGCCTTCCGCACCAGGTCGGTCAGCGGCCCGGCGCCGCAGGTGGTCAGCGGCCACGGGTCGCTCACCGCCGCCCGGTACCGCGAATACCCCTCGAGCAGGTGGACGATCCCCTTCTGCTCGTGGTACCGCCCCATGAACAGGAACCGCCTGGGCCACCCGCCCGGCTGTTCCAACCGGCGCGAAAAGAGCGGCAGGAGACGGTCGTAGTCCACGCCGTACGTCCCGCGTTGGATCTTGGACTCGCCGAACCCCAGCCGGCGGGCCAGCTGCCACGCCCGTTCGCCCGCCACGACCACGCGGTCAATCCGCCCGAAGAACCGCCGGTGCGCGAACCGCCCCAGGTGCTGGCGCAGCGTCCCCCGGTACGGCGTGTCGATCGCCAGGATGAACCGGGCGCCCTGCAGCGGCGGGTGCGATGCCAGTTGCACAAACGCGGGGAACAGCCAGCCGCCGATCACCACCACCTGCGGCCGATACTCCGTGACGACGCCGCCGACAAACTCGAAGTCCGCCGCCTGCTCTTCCGTGACGATCCGGCAGTTGAGCCCCTGCACGATCGACGCACTGAAATCCGCGCTCCCCGGGTTCCCGCTCCGCGGGCACACGATCAGCAGTTCCACGCCCGGCGTGGCGGCCAACGCCCGCCAGCACGCGGCCATGTATCCCGAGATCGAGGCCCAGCAGATGACGATGCGCATGAGCGGTCAGGGATGGGGTTCGGGATCTCGGGGATTGGTGTCGGCTTGTCGACCGACGGTTGACGATGAGGTGGGGGCGGGGCACACAGTGCGATACAGATCGGCCAGTTGTGCGGCGACCGTTTGGGGGGAGAGCATATCCGCCACCCACTGCCGGGCACGCCCGCTCAGCCTCGGCAGGTCCGCCCGCCCCAGCAGCGTCAGCAGCGCGCCCGCCAACGCGTCGGCGTTCGGCGCGGCCACCAATCCCGGGTCCACGGCCCGCACCTCGCTCGCCACCGCCAGGTTCTCCGTCACCACCACCGGCGTGCCGATCCCCAGCGCCTCGGCGATCACGTACCCGAAGTTCTCGAACCGCGAGTTGAGCACCAGCGCCGCCGCCGCGGCCAGGGCTCGCCACTTGTCGTCCCCGTCCACCCACCCCGCGAAGGTGACGCGCACCCCGACGCCCAGCCGCTCGGCCAGGGCGCGCAGCGACTGCGTGTACTCCGCGTCCCCGCGCCCCAGCAGCAGCAGCCGCAGGTCCGGGCGCGACCGCGCCGCGATCGCGAACGCCTCCAGCGTCATCTCGATCCGCTTGACCGGGTGCAGCCGACCGGCGAAGACGATGGCCGTGTCCGAAGGGGCCAGGTCAAAGCGCCGCCGTCCCTCCCGTCCCAGCGAGTCAATGCGGCCCGGGTCCGTCGGCACGGTCAGCGGCAGCGGCACCACGTGCGCCGCCCCGTGCGCCGCGCCGTCCGGCAGCACGCTCCCCTCCATCTCCTCCCGCGTCGCGAAGATGAACGCCGCGGCGTCGCGCAGCAACGACCGCAACCCCAATGCCAGGAACGCCCGCTTCTTGAGCGGCTTGTGGTTCATCGCCCGCTGCATCAGCATCCCGTGCGGCTGCCAGACATACGGGATGCCCGCCCGACGGCACGCCCGCGCCGCCGCCACCAGGTCCGGCGACCACAGACCGTGGATGTGCAGCAGGTCGAACCCGCCTGCCGCGGCCTCATTCGCCACGCGCCGCCCCAGCGGCCCCGACACCAGGAACCTGCCCGCCCGTGCGGCCAGCACCCACCGCCCCGCCGGAGCCGCGCCGATGATCTTCTTCGCCGGGTCCCCCGCGCCCGGCCGGCACGTAAACGCCCGCACGCCCAGGTCCGCCCGCTCCGCCAGCGCCCCGAAGAGTTCCAGGAACGCCGTGGACGTCCCGCCCGCGGGCGCATCGACGGACTGGATCACATGGGCAACACGCAGCATGGGCGAGCGGAAGGGTACGCGAAGCGGCTCGCCTCCCCCTCACCCCACCCTCTTTCCCCACTTCTTCCCGTTCCCTACCCCAGCCCCAGCCACTTCCACCGCCAAC
>JBGPGM010000059.1:0-8734 GCA_041483855.1 Phycisphaerae bacterium
AACACCCCACCCCCCCCCGCGAACCCGTTCCAGTTCGTCGGCCGTCAAGGCCCCCTCAACGTTGGCGAACCGGAGGCCGTATCGGTTGGGCGTGCCGGGTCCGGACCCCCCGGCCCCGTCCTGGGACGCCGGACTCCACTCCGCCTTGTCCAGCGGCACGAACCGCCTCTCCACCCGGTACGCGTCGTAACCGCCCGGGTCCATCCACAGCACCACCGGCGCCCCCGTGTGGAAGAACTGGCCGCAGACGACGATCTCGTCTCCCGTGCGCTTGACCGCCTTTCCCGGCTTCGCCGCGCACCCGCACAGCGTTGCCGCCACCACCACCATCACCATCAGAGCCGCAACCCGCATCGCCCGGACCCTCCTGAGCGCGGGACCGCCGACCCGCGCCCGCCTGTACCTCTTTGGTTCTTCCAGCCGCCGCAAGCCGATCCTATCGGCATCCCGCCCCCTTATTGACCATGCCCACCCTCGCCGCTGCCACATTCCACCTGCTCGACTGGGCCGTCCTGGGCGGTTACTTCGCCCTCCTGCTCGTCACCGGCGTGCTCTTCTCCCGGCGTGAGGCCAAGACCTCCGGCGAGTACTTCCTCGCCGGCCGCCAGATGCCCGTCTGGGCCGTCGCCATCTCCGTGCTGGCCACCTCGCTCTCCGCGGCCACATTCATCGGCGGCCCGCAGCAGGCGTACGACGGCGACCTGACGTACCTCTCGGCCAACATCGGCGCGGTCCTGGCCGTCCTGATCGTGGCCATATTCTTCATCCCCGCCTTCTACCGCGCCAACGTCGCCACCGTGTACGAACTGCTCGACCATCGCTTCGGGCCCGCCGCCAAGCGGGCCGCCAGCGCCATGTTCATGCTCGGCCGACTCTTCGCCTCCGGGGCGCGCGTGTTCATCGTTGCCATCCCGGCCTCCCGCATCATCTTCGGCGACACCCTCCCCGGACACCTCATCCTCGCGATCGCCATCCTCTCGGCCGTAGCCGTCGCCTACACGCTCGTCGGCGGCATCCGCTCCGTCATCTGGACGGACTGCATCCAGGCCGCGGTCTTCGTCGGCGCCGCCATCATTGCCGGCGCGCTCCTGCTGCACCGCATCCCTCTTCCGCTGTCCGACCTGGTCGCCGAACTGGCCAAGGCCCGCAGCCCCGCGGGGACCTCCAAACTCTCCGTCATCCCGCTTGGGCTGGACCCATCCCTGAAATACACCCTCCTTACCGCCGTCTTCGGCTTCTCGCTGCTCAACCTGGGCGCTTACGGCACGGACCACGACCTCGTTCAGCGCATGCTCACGTGCCGCTCCTCGCTGCGCGGCTCATGGTCGGCCATCGCCGGCGTTCTCATCGGGATCCCCGTCTCCACCCTGTTCCTGGTCATCGGCCTGCTGCTGTATGTCTTCTACGCGCGGCCAGACCTGATGGGTGCCGCGGCCCCCACCTACGAACGGCCCCCCGGGCCCGAGATCTTCCTCGGGTTCATCCTCAACGAGATGCCCAGGGGCATGTCCGGCGTCATGATGGCGGGGCTCTTCGCCGCTGGACTCGGCTCGCTCGTTTCGGTCATGAACGCGCTGGCCGCCACGTTCATTAACGACTTCTACCGGCCCCTCCGCCCGGGCCGATCGGAGAAGCACTACCTGGCCGCCAGCCGCCTGGGCGTCGTCGGCTGGGCGGTCGTCCTGGGGCTCTTCGCGTGCGTTTGCGTCTATTGGCAGGCCGCCGCGGCCGAGACGGGCCAGACGCTCATCGATTTCGCGCTCTCCGTCATGACATTCGCTTACGCGGGCCTCGTCGCCGTCTTCCTCACGGCAATCTTCACCCGCCGCGGCAACACCACCTCGGCCATCGCGGCCTTGCTCACCGGTCTGGCCGTCGTTGTGCTCCTCCAGCCCGGCGTGTTCCCCCGCTGGGCAGGCCTGATCTCATGGACGCACGACACACCCACCGGCGCCACCCAATGGTCCCTGGCCGACCTGAAACTCGCCTTCCCTTGGCATCTGCTCATCGGCGCCTCCCTCGCATTCACCGTCTGCTGCGCCGGGTCCCCACGCCGACCACGCAAGCCCGGTCCGCCTCGAACGCGAAGATCTCGCAGGGAGAACGCCGATCGCGAAGAATGAGAGCAGTCAGTGAGAGCCGCCAAGCCCGTCGGAGAACCTCGAACGCCGCGATATCGCCAGCAACCTGAACCTCCCCTCTTCTTCGCGCCCTTCGACTTCCCTTGGCGCGCTTCGCGTTGAAACTGCCTGTCCAATGAACCATCCCAGACCTACCCCTCCCGACCGCTCCCACCTGCTCACCGAGCAGCGCAACCCGCGCTCGGTGAACCTGCACGCCCTCGCTGTCGCCCAGTGTGTCCGTCTGATCAACGAGGAGGACCACGAGGTTCTCGCCGCCCTCCGGCGCGCCGAGCCCGAGCTGACCGGCTTTATCCAGGCCGCGGAGCCCGGCTTCCTCGCCGGCGGGCGGCTCATCTATGTCGGCGCCGGCACTTCCGGCCGCCTGGGCGTGCTCGACGCCTCCGAAGCTCCGCCGACATTCATGGTTCCGCCGGACCGTGTCATCGGGATCATCGCCGGCGGCGACGCCGCCCTGCGCCACTCCTCCGAGGGCAAGGAGGACGATCCCGCCGGTGCTCACGCCGATTTGGACGCCCTGGCGCTCACCCCCAACGACAGCCTCCTGGGCATCGCGGCCGGCGGCACCACGCCGTACGTCCTGGGTGCGCTCGACCACGCCAAGTCGCGGCGCCCTGCCACTCTCCCCCGCCCCCCCGCCACCACTCGACCGGTCGATCCCTCGATCCCCCGTTCCCGGCCTCTCACGGCGCTCCTGACCTGCGTCCCCATGGCGCGTCCGGCATCCGCCGTCCACCTGATTGTCCTCGACACCGGCCCCGAGGTCCTGACCGGCTCCACGCGGATGAAGGCGGGCACCGCCACGAAGCTTGCCTTGAACACCATCTCGACCACGCTCATGGTCCGCTCGGGGCGCGTCTACGAGAACCTGATGGTGGACCTGCGGGCCACCAACGACAAGCTCCGCGACCGCGCCGCCCGCATCGTCGGCACGCTCACCGGCCTGGCGCGCCCCGACTCCCTTGCCCTGCTCGAGCACGCCGGCGGGTCGGTCAAGACCGCTGTTGTCATGCACCGGCGGGGCATCGCACGCGCCCCCGCCGAGTCGATCCTCGCCCGGCACGCCGGCCGCCTGGACCGCGCCCTGGCCAACCGATCCGGGTGACGCCCGCACCCGTGGTCACCGCGCCTCCCCTCGTCCCGCTCACGCCTCCGTCCATCCCACCGCCGGCCCCGGCCGGCCCGCCAACGCCGCGTGCTTGCGCACGTACTGCACCACCGTCGTGACCACCGTCGCGTGGCTCCAGGTCAGCGGGCTCACGCTGATCGGCTCGCCGGTGTACGGATGGTACTGCTCGGCCAGCACTCCCGACGGGCGCGCCCGGTCCACCGCCCATTGCAGCAGCGGCACGGCCGCGCGCAGCTCCTCGGCCGTGCGCGCCAGGGCGATCTGATGCTGCGCGTGCCAGAGCGTGCAGATCACCCACGGATTCCCGGCCACCTCGTCGATCCGGTCCCGCTCTACCTGGTGAAAATAGTCCCGCTCGTACCGCGCGCACCCACCGAGGCCCGTCTTGATCCACAGCCGCTCGCGCAGCGACTTCATCTCCGCTACCACCATCGGGTTTCCCGGCCGGAGCGCGCCGAAGGCGAACAGAGCAAAGTTCGCGCTGTCGCGGGTCATGTCCAGCCGGTACCCGCCCACCTCGGGCGACGCGATCCCGGTATTCTCCCCCGCCGGCGCCCCTGCCGGTTCGCCGGCTTTGCTCTCCTCCTCCGCTCCGACCCCCTCTCCCACCGGCGTCGCCATCCGCGCAAACCGGCTCTGGTCCGGGTTCCACAGGTACCGGCTCAGCGCTTCCTTCATCCGCTCCGCCGCCTCCTCGTACCGCTCCGCGTGGTCCACGTCCCCGAAGTCGGTCGCGAACTTCGCCGCGGCCTTGAGCGCCCCGATGGTCGCGGCCACCGTAAAGGTGTGCACCGCCCGACGCTCCTCCCACAAGTCCCACGACGGCCTGGGCAGGCCGTTGGCGTCGCGGTGCTCCAGCAACCACGCCGCGGGGCGGGCCACCAGCTTGTCGTACAGCGGCTTGATGAACTCCACGTCGCGGAAGGCCTCGAAGTGCTCGCGCAGCGCCCAGAGCACCAGCGCCGTCTCGTCCTGCTGGATCGGCAGCACCGGCCGGCCCTCCATCGTCCAGGGGTGCCACGACGACGCTAGGTGGCCCGCGGCCGTGTACTTGTGCAGAAAGTACCCGTGCTTGTCGATCACCTGGGCGCAATACTTGAAGAAGGCGCGCGACAGCTCGCTCTGGCCCGTCAGGATCAGCGCCTGCGCCACCAGAGCGCCGTCGCGCGGCCAGCAGTACGCGTAGTGATCCCCAGCGTAGTGCGCCACGTCGCTGTCCGTCGCCGCCACGATCGCACCGCGGTTGTCGATCTGCGTCCGCAGGATCAACTGGCTGCGCACGAACAGGTCCCGCACCGCCTCCGGCAGGCACGCCGTCTCCGCCGGCTCCTTGCGCACCCACAACCGCCAGTACGCCTCGGTGCGCGAGATCAGTTTCGCCGGCGTCTTCTCGCGGATCACGCGGCTGAGCCGCTTGAGCGCGTCGTACGAGTCTCCGCACGCCAGCCATGAAACGACCTCCGCCTCCCCCTTGGGCTCGATCGGAAGGTCCACCCCGCAGGTCGCGTCCACCGATCCCTGACTGATCGCGTTCCGCCCCAGGCGCCCGTCCTCGGCGTCGCGCCAGGTTCCCTCCGCCCCACCGACTCGCTTGGTCCCCACCGCCCACTGGTCCATCCCCGTCTTGCCCGGGCCCCAGGCGTTCACCAGGAAGTACGACTCCTCCTTGTACATCACGATCCCGTTCGTGGACGGATCGAAGTCCGCCGTGTCCCCCACCGGCGACTCGTTGATGGACAGGTCGTAGTGGAAGAAGAGCTTCACGTCGCGCCGTGCCCCCTTGAGGTCGCGCACCAGGGTCCGGCGCAGGTACACCGGCTCGTGGAAGTCCACCACGTCCCAGCAGGTAAGCTCCAGGCCCAGCCGCTCGTTGACCAGCCTCACCTGCGTGACCAGGGTGTCCGGTTTGTACCGCAGCTCCCGCTTCCACGTCGGGTCCTCAATCCACGCGAACTCGCCGTCGGCCCACACCCCGAACCGCTGCACGTGCCCGCCTGTGTGGTTGTACCGCCCCACCCGCGGGTAATACACGTCCCGCACGCGGTAGAACTCGTCGAAGTCGATCAGCAGGTCGCCATTGCCCACCGGTATGTCACGTGGCATCCGCCGTCTCCATCACGCTCCGGATGTACCCAGCGCCCCACCGCCCCTCCACCACCACACCCGCTCCCCCGACCCCTGTCCCGCTCTCACGTCTGGGCCGCCAGCACCGCTTCGGCCGCCGGCCCCTCCAGGGGGGGCGCAGCCTTGGAGCCCGGCCCGCCCAACGCCGCGATCCGGGACTTCACGTCGCCGATATAGGTGATGCGCAGCCCGAAGTTCTCCCCCACCTTCACCGCCGTCCCCGTGCCGATCTGCTTGTTGTTCACCAGCAGGCTCAACTCTTCGCCAGCCCCCTTGGGCAACTCCACGATGGCCCCCGGCACCAGGGCCAGGACGTCCGCGACTTTCATGCGCCTCTCGCCCAGCACGACGATCACGGGGACCTCGAGGCTCAGGATCGAGGAGAGATCCGATGGCATCGTCTTCTTATCGGCACCCGGCACGGGCTGACTCAAACCCCCCTGGGCAACCCTTCCGCCGCCCGGCGCGCCCGCGCCCGCACGGTTCCCGCACATCGTCGATGGCGTGTCGCCCGGCCTACCCCTGGTAGCGCCCCACCAGGAGCGACACATTGTGCCCCCCGAACCCGAACGTGTTCTTCATCACGTACCGAATCGGTCGCTCCCGGGCGGTGTTGGGAACCAGGTCCAGGTCGAACCCCTCGTCCGGGTTCTCTAGGTTAATTGTCGGGGGCACGACCCCGTCCTTCACCGCGTGCACGCACGCGATCATCTCCACCGCCCCCGAGGCCCCCAGCGCGTGCCCGTGCATCGACTTGGTCGAACTCATCATCAGCCGCCCTCCCCGCGACAACCGGGCGTGGTCCCCGAACACCCCGATCACCGCCTCCACCTCCGCCTTGTCGCCCAGGGGCGTGCTCGTGCCGTGCGCGTTGATGTAGTCGATCTGCTCCGGCCGAAGCCCCGCGTCCGCCAGCGCCCAGACCATCGCCCGGCGCGCTCCGTGCCCCTGCGCATCCGGGGCGGTGATGTGCGTGGCGTCGGAACTGTTGCCGTAGCCCAGCAGTTCCGCGTAGATCGGCGCCCCCCGCGCCCGCGCGTGCGACTCCGTCTCCAGCACCAGCATCCCCGCCCCCTCCGCCAGCACGAACCCGTCGCGGTCCCGATCGAAGGGCCGGCTCGCCTTCGCCGGATCGTCGTTGCGCGTTGACAGCGCCCTCATCGTCATGAACGCCGCGACGCACAGCGGCGAGACCGCACCCTCCGCCCCGCCCACCAGCATCACATCCGCCCTGCCCAGCCGCATGAGCGTCAGCGCGTCCCCCATCGCGTGCCCGGAACTGGCGCACGCCGTCGCGTGCGCCGAGGCCGGCCCCTGCAACCCGTACCGGATGCTGATGTTCCCCGCCGCGGCGTTCACCATCAAGCGCGGCACCGTGAACGGGCTCAGCCGGTCCGGCCCGCGGGCCTTCATCACCGTCAGCCCGTCCTCGATCGTGATGATCCCGCCGATCCCCGACCCGACGACCACCCCACACCGATCCCGATCCTCCTTCGAGAAGTCGATCCCCGAGTGCGCCACCGCCTCGGCCGCGGCACACACGCCCAGCTGCGTGAACCGGTCCAACCGCTTGAGTTCGCGCGCCTCGATCCAGCGCGTCGGGTCCCAGTGCTTGACCTGGCCGCCGATCGTCACGTCCCACTTCTGGCCGTACTCGGCGAACGAAGGGCCCTCGATCCGGCTGATCCCGCTCTGCCCCTCGCGCATCCCCTCCCACGTGGTGACGGCGTCCGGGCCAAGGTTGGTCACCGCCCCCATCCCGGTGACCACCACCCGCGCCACGTTCGGCTCCGTTCTCGCCATGAACCTCTCGTCTCCGTGCCCGCGCACCGGCGCGTCGGCCCTGCACCGTCCGCCCGCGCCGGCCACGCCGCCCGACGGGAGGCGGCCCGCACCGAGCGCCGGCCGGCTCCCCGGGACGCCCTATTCGGCCCCCTGGGCCTGCTTGATGAAGTCGATCGCCTGCCCGACCGTCTTGATCTTCTCGGCCTGCTCGTCCGGGATGGAGGTCTCGAACTCGTCCTCGAACTCCATGACCAACTCGACCGTGTCGAGGCTGTCGGCGTTCAGGTCCTCCACGAACGATGTATCGCGCGTGATCTGGCCCTTGTCCGCGCCCATCTGCGTGGCGACGATCTCGATGACCTTGCCTTCGATCTCTTGTTCCGTCACGTTTGGACCTCCGGTTCGGACCCATCCCCAGTGCACTGCGGCCCCGGCCAGCGGGAGTTCGACCGCAAATATAGCCGCCACGCCCCAGCCCTGCAAAGCCGTGCAGGCCTGGGGAGCCTAGGCCCCGTCGCGCGGACCCACGCCACGCACCGAGCCCCCCCGCCTCATCAGCCTGGGACGCGGGATCCCGAACTTGTCCATCCTCGACAGGAGCGTATGCGGGTTCACGTCCAGCTTCTCGCCCGCCCCGGTGGGCCCGAAGACCCTGTACCCGCTGGTCTCCAGCGCGTGCATAATATGCAACCGCTGCAGCTGCTCGAGTGTCAGATCCAGCAGGATGTCGCGGGTCGGCCCCGGCGCCCCGGCGCGCCCGCCACTGCGGCTCGCGCCGCCGCCGGCCCCGCCATCGCCGAATCCTCCGACGCCGCCCGCGCCCGGCGCCGGCGACTCGGGAAGCTCGATATCCAGCTCCGGCCCGTCGGCCAGCAGCGTCGCCCGTTCGACGGCATTCGCCAGTTCCCGCACGTTCCCCGGCCACCGGTACGCCATGACCCGGCGCATCGACCCCTCGCTCACCGGCAACACAGGGCGCGCCAGCCGGCGCGCCACCGCCTCGTGCAGGTGTTCCACCAGCGCCCCCAGGTCCTCCCGCCGCTCCCGCAGCGGCGGCACGTCGATGCGGAACACGTTGAGCCGGTAGAACAGGTCCTCTCGGAACAGCCCGCGCTCGACCCGCCTGGCCAGGTCCCGGTGCGTCGCCGCGACCACTCGAACGTCCACCCGCACCGTCTCCGTGCCGCCCACCCGCTCGAAGGTCCCTTCCTGGAGCACCCGCAGCAACTTTGCCTGGGCCGCCACGGGCATCTCGGCCACTTCATCCAGGAATAGCGTCCCGCCGTCGGCCAGCTCGAACTTCCCCAGCCGCTGCCGGTCCGCGCCCGTGAACGCCCCGCGCTCGTGCCCGAACAGTTCGGACTCGATCAGCGACTCCGGCAGCGCGGCACAGTTCACGGCCACGAACGCCGCGCGGGCCCGCCCCGACTCGGCATGGATCGATCGGGCGACCAGTTCCTTGCCCGAGCCGGTCTCGCCCTGTATCAGGACCGTGGTGTCGCTCGGGGCCACTCGCTGCACCTGCTCGCGCACCCGGCGCAGCGCCGCGGACGAC
>JBGPGM010000060.1:0-8720 GCA_041483855.1 Phycisphaerae bacterium
GTCTTGCCTTCAGTCCCCAACGACCGACTCGCCCGCCAGCAGGTCGCTGTAACTGGCCGAGATCGGCTCGCCAAGCGTCGGCGCAAATGCGCCACGCAACCGCTCGATCGCCTCGTGGCATTGGGCCATGCTCCGTTCCGGGCACACCAGCGCCTCGAACTCGATGAACGCCCCCAACCCCTCGACCGTATCCAGGTGGATCCGCACCCCGTCGAGCGTGAACAGTTCACGGGTCTTCTTCACGACGATCCACACCGGCAGCGGCGCGGCCCCGAACCGCACGCGGGCGTCCGCCTCGGAATAGATCGTGAACCGGCTGATCTTCGGACCCGAGCGGTTGGGCCGGTGGTAGAAGACGTACTCAGGGGGGTAACCCTCGCATTGCCGCTTCTTGAGCCGCCCGTCGGCGATGCGGAAGTAGGTGTCCGTCTGCCGGAGCATCTCCACCGACAGGGCACCCAGCGACCGGCAGATGGACCGCGCCAGGTCCATGTCCCGTAGTTCGGCTTTGAACTCGATGTTCTGCATGGGCAAGGGAGCGAATGACCGGGGGGGCGAGGGATCGAGTGGACGGGGTCGGTGAAGCGTACGAGCGCCGCTACGCCGACGCCTCCGGCGGCTTCACCCCTGCCTCGCGCAGCGCCTTGAGGAGCCGCGCCTCGTCCCACATCGCGATGCCCAGTTCCCGGGCCTTGTCCAGTTTCGAACCGGCTTTGCGCCCGACGACCACCAGGTCCGTCTTGCTCGACACCGACCCGGCCACCTTGGCCCCCAGCGACTCCAGCACCTCCTTGAGGTCCTCGCGCTCGTACGAGTCCAGCGTCCCGGTCAGCACCACCGTCTTGCCCGCAAACGGCCCCGTCGCCGCCTTCTTCCCGGCGCCGCGCGCGCGTTGGTACTCGTGCGAGGTCAGGTCCACGCCCGCCGCGCCCAGTTCCTTGAACGTCTGGCGCGCCGCCTTGCTGCGCAGGTACGCATGAACGATCGGCGCCGTCTGTGCGCCCAGTTCCGTCGATTCCCGATCCTTGGGGTCCTCCGGGAGCCCGTACCGCGACGCCTCCTCCTTCGTCATCGCCTTGGGACGCAGCATCGGCTCGTCCGCGGCTAGCAGCGCCTCAACGTCGGGGAACTGCCGTGCCAGCAGTTTCGCCGTCGCGTCGCCGACGTACCGGATCCCCATCCCCGCCAGCACCCGCGCCAGCCCGCGCGACTTGGCCGCCTCGATCCCGTCGAGCAGGTTCTGCACCTTCTTCTCGCCCATGCGCTCCAGCGCCAGCAGTTCGTCCCGATGGTCCTTGAGCCGGAAGATGTCGGCGAACGTGTTCAGCGGGATCTTGGACTGGGTCCGGATCTGGTCGATCGTCTTCTCGCCGAGTCCCTCGATGTCCATCTGCCGCCGCCCGGCGAACCAGATCAGTTTCTCGCGGATCTGCGCCGGGCACTCCGGGTTGATGCACCGCCGCTGCGTCTCCAGCGTCGGGTCCTGCGCGGCCTCCGGCGGCTCGACCTCCACCGGCCCGGCGCACTCCGGGCACGTGCCCGGCGGTTTGATCGGCTTGGCGTCGCGCGGGCGCTTGGCCAGCACCACGCCCGCGACGTAGGGGATGACCTCCCCGGCCTTCTCCACCAGGATCGTGTCGCCGATCCGGATGTCGGTGTGCACACCGGGCTTCTCGGTCGGCGCATCGCGCATCCGCCCCACGTTGTGCAGCGTCGCGTGCCGAACCGTGGTCCCCGCCAGCAGCACCGGCTCCATGACCGCCCGCGGCGTGATCTTGCCCGACTTGCCCACCTGCCAATCGACCCGCAGCAGGCGCGTCGGCTTCCGCTCGGCCGGGTACTTGTACGCGATGATCCAGCGCGGCGACTTGGACGTGCTCCCCAGCCGCTCCTGCAGCTCGAAAGAGTCCACCCGGACCACCGCGCCGTCGGTCGCGTACGGCAGGGCCCCGCGTTCCGCGCCGAACGCCTCGATCGCCTTCATCGCCTCGCGGATCGACGGGGTCTTGGCCAGCAGCGGGTTGACCGGCACGCCCAGCTGCTTGACCCTGTCGAGAAACTCCGAATGCGACCCGGCGAACCCGCGGTCGCTCACCAACCCGCGCCCGTGCGCCACGAACCCCAGCCGGCGCGTCGCCGTGATCTTCGCGTCCAGTTGCTTGAGCGCCCCGGCGGCGGCGTTGCGCGGGTTCATGAACAGGTCCAGGCCCGCCGCCTCGCGCTCGTCGTTGATCCGCTCGAACTCTTTCAGCGGCATGTACACCTCGCCGCGCACCTCCAGCACGTCCGGCACCGCCGGCTGCGAGCGGGACCGCGGCGCGCCAGCGAGCGCCAGCGGCACGGCCCGCACGGTCCGGATGTTGTGCGTCACCTCGTCGCCGCGCGTCCCGTCGCCGCGCGTCACGGCGCGGGCCAGCCGGCCCTTCTCGTAGACGATCGAGATCGCCACGCCGTCGACCTTCGGGTCGCACACGAGCACCGGCGGTCCGCCCCCCTTGGCGCCGAAGAGCGACCCGCCCGCCCCCTCGCCCGCCCCGATCCCCAGCCCGCGCAGCACGCGCTCGTGCCACTCGACGAGCGCCCCTTCGTCGTACGTGTTGTCGATGCTCAGCATCGGCGCCGAGTGCGCGACCGTGTGGAACCCCTCGATCGGTTCGCCCCCCACGCGGCGCGTGGGGCTGGTCGGATCGTCCAGTTCCGGATGCCGCCGCTCCAGCTCCCCCAGCTCGGCCAGCAGGCGGTCGAACTCGGCATCGGGCATGGTCGGAGCGGCGTCCACGTAATACGCCCGGTTGGCGCGGTCCAGCAGCGTGCGAAGCTCGGCAATGCGGGCCTTGGGGTCGGTGCGTGCCACGCGGGGATGGTACATTCCCGGCCCGCGCCCGTGCGAGGCCCGGCCCGGTGCCGCTCGCCTTGGTACCCTTCGAGCATGGCGGCACGCATCATCGACGGCAAGGCCCTCGCCCAGAGTTACCGCGACCAGATCGGCCGGCGCGTCAAGGCCGTGCGCGACCGGGCCGGGCGCGTCCGCCTGGACGCCGTCATCCTGGGCGCCGCCGACGACCCCTCGCACGTCTACGCCCACAACCAGGCCAGGACCTGCGCCGACCTCGGGATCGACTACCGCCTGCACGAACTGCCCGCCAAGGCCGGCTTCGACGACATCGCCGGGCGCGTCCTGCTGCTCAACACGCTCGAAGAAGTGCACGCCATCATGGTCCACGTCCCCCTGCCCCCCGGGGTGGACCAGTACGCGATCCAGCGCCTGATCTCACCGGAAAAGGACGTCGAGGGCGTCAACCCCGCCAACATCGGCAATATCGTCTACGGCCGCTCCAGCCTCGCCCCGTGTACCGCCCTGGCCGTCGTCAAGATGATCGATTCGACGCTCGGCGTCCGCGCCGACTCGGGCATCGGCGGCCCCAGCCTTCGTGCCAAGATGGCGGTCGTCGTCGGCGCCGGCGATGTCGTCGGCAAGCCCATCGCCGTCATGCTCATGCGCCGCGTAGCCACCGTCCTCTCCTGCAACAAATGGACCCCAGGCCTGCCCGCCCTCGCCCGGTCGGCCGACGTCCTGGTCGCGGCCGCGGGCGTGCCCGGCCTCATCACCGCCGCGATGGTTAAGCCCGGCGCGGTCGTCGTGGATGTCGGTGTGAACCGCATCGCCGGCCCCGGTGGCAAGATGAAGACCGTGGGCGACCTGGCGTTCGACGAGGTCCGCGCCGCCGCAGGCGATGGGGGCTGGGTCAGTCCGGTGCCGGGGGGCGTCGGGCCGATGACCGTCGCGATGCTCCTGCTCAACGTGGTCGAGGCCGCCGAACACGCCGGGTTCCGCGCCTGACGGCCGCTCACGTCCGGCCCGCGCCGATCGCGGCCTCTGGGGTTCGTGGTATCATCGCGCCCATGCCCAGCGCCCGAGTGCTGCTGCTCGGCGATGCGATCCGCGTCTCCTACCACGACCGCGTCGCCCAGATCGTGCTCCCCGACGGCCTCACCGTCGTGGGGCCGGCCGCCAGCACCGGGAACAGCCGCGCCTGCCGCGAGGGCGCCGAGGCATGGGTAGCCGAATACCAGCCGGATGTCGCCTGCTTTTCGTGCGGCCCGCACGCCGCCGAGGACTCCCATGCGCTCGACGGTCAAGGCAGGTCCGGTGGCAGTGTCGCCGAGCCCGTCTCCCTTCCCGAGTACGAAGAGGACCTGCTGCGGATCACCGAGGCGCTCCGCCGCCGCTGCGGTCGGCAGACCGTGTTCGTGACAATGACGCCGGTGCTCCCGGAACGATTCGCGGCCTCCCACCCCGGCCCGGGCGGTTCGGACCTGGCCCGGTCCCTCAACCGGTCCATCGCCCAGTACAACGAACTGGCGATCGTCCTCATGGGCCAGCTGAACGTGATGGTGACCCGCCTGTGCCACGAAATCGGCCCCCGCGCCGATGAATGCTTCGGCCCCGACGGTGTCCTGCTAACTCCCGAGGGCGTCGAGCGTGCCGCCCAGGCCGTGGCCAACGGGGTCTACGCCGTCCTATAGGGCGGTGCAGTTGAGCCATCGCGAAACCCGAGGTTCGTTGACACCCGGGGCTCGCCGCGATTGAATCGTCCGGGGTCTTGCTGGTAGCCGAGGGCACCGGGGACACGAGATGCAGCTACCGGCTTTCTCTAGCAACCTGTTGCAGGGATGGGATGGCCTGATCCTCGTGGTCCTCGGCTTGCTGATCTTCGGCAAGCGGCTGCCGGAGATGGGCGACACGATCGCGCGATGGATCATCGAGATCAAGAACTGGTTGGACCGTTGACACTCGCGCCCCGCCGCGCTTGAATCGTCCGGGGTCTTGGTGGTGGCCGGGGGCACCGGGGACGCGAAATGCAGGTACTGGCATTTTTTAACAACCTGTTGCAGGGGTGGGACGGCCTGATCCTCTTGGTGCTTGGCCTGCTGATCTTCGGCAAGCGGCTGCCGGAGGTGGGCCGCAGCCTCGGGCGCGGGATTGTCGAGTTCAAGAAGGGCCTCAAGGGGATTTCCGACGAGGTGGACGACGCCTCCAACCAGCCCACCCCGCGCCGCCCCGACGCCCTCCCCCGCCCAGATGCCGCGGGCCAGGACTGGTCGCGTCAGCAGCAACAGCAGCAGCAGCCCTCCCAACAGCAGCCCCCACCCGAAGAAACTCGCGTGAGCCGCTCGGACAAGGTGGACTGAGCGGCCGCTCGCATCGCGTTCCCGCATCGCGACAGCCGGTTCGGGTAGGATCCCGCCCATGTTGCTCAACCTCGCTGCCTTGATCGCGTGCGCGGGCACGGTCGGCGCCGACCCTCCCGTGGTCACGGTCCGCGCGGACGACACCGTGATCGACCGTTCCTGCCGGGTTGTAATCCCCGAGGGCCTGGTCATCGCCGACACCAACGGCAACGGTGTCATCCACATCACCGCGCCGGACATCACCGTCGAGTTCGCCCCGGGCTCGGTCCTGCGCGGCGCCGCCGCCACCGGTGTTGACCCGGACCAGTACGCCGGCGTCGGCATCCGCCTGGACGGCCAGAAGGGGGTGACGATCCGCGGTGCCCGCGTCGCCGGCTACAAGGTCGGCATCTGGGCCAGCAAGGCCCCCGCCCTGACGATCGAGGACTGCGACGCATCCGGCAACTGGCGCCAGCACCTCCGTTCCACCGCCGCCGCCGAGGACGGCGCCGACTGGCTGTACCCCCACCACAACGACAACGGCGAGTGGACCGCCAACTACGGCGGCGCGATCTACATCAAGGACTCCGAGGGCGTCTCCGTCCGCCGCTGCCGCGTCCGCCGCGGCCAGAACGGCCTGCTGCTCGACCGCGTCAACGACTCCAAGGTCTACGACAACGACTTCTCCTTCCTATCCGGCTGGGGTGTTGCGATGTGGCGCTCCAGCCGCAACGTCGTCTGCCGAAACGGCATTGACTTCTGCGTGCGCGGGTACAGCCACGGCGTCTACAACCGCGGCCAGGATTCCGCCGGCATCCTCCTCTTCGAGCAGTGCAGCAAGAACGTCATCGCCGAGAACTCCGTCACGCACGGCGGCGACGGCTTCTTCGGCTTCGCCGGCGTTGAGGCCCTGGGCGATGTACCCCCACCCGGCAAGGACTTCGACTACACCCGCAAGGGGTGCAACGACAACCTGCTCATCAAGAACGACCTCTCCTACGCCCCCGCCCACGGCATCGAGATGACCTTCTCCTTCGGCAACAAGTTCATCTCCAACCGCCTCGTCGAGAACAACATCTGCGGCGTTTGGGGCGGCTACTCCCAGGACACCCTCATCGCCAACAACACCATCGAGGGCAACGGCGCCCCGCGCGTGCGCGCCGAGGGGGGCGGCGTCAACATCGAGCACGGTTTCCGCAACCTGATCGTTGCCAACCACTTCGCCCGCAACTGCATGGGCGTCTCCCTCTGGTTGCACCCCGCCGAGCAGTTCATGAAGTCCCCCTGGGCCAAGGCGAACCACAAGGGCTCGAAGGACAACCGGCTCGAGGCCAACACCTTCGACCACGATGAACTGGCCATCAGGCTCGTCAAGACCACCGGAACGCTCCTGGCCGACAACCGGTTCACCGACGTCGAGGAACCCATCAACGCCGACGCCGACAGCATCACCAAGGAGGTCGAAGGCCAGGGCACCGTGCGCCTCGACCCGGAATACCCCGTCTTCGGCGACACCCGCCCCGTCGGCGCCCGCCCCGCCCTGCGCGGCCGCCAGAACATCGTCATGACCGAATGGGGCCCGTGGGACCACGAATCTCCGCTAGTCCAGCCGATCAAGACAGTGGGGGGGGAGCGGGTCTGGGCGCTGCACAATCTGCCCGGGTCCAAGCCCGGCGACACAACTGGTGACAGGCCGCGGGTGGACCTGATCGGCCAAGGCATGCGCGGCGTGCTGGAAATCCCCGAACACGAAGGCCGCCCCTGGATCTACCGCCTGCTGTGTACGGAGCCCGGCGTCCATCCCTTCACTCTCAAGCTCGCCGCGGGTGACTTCGCGGCCGACGAGCACGGCACCTTCGTCAACGCCAAGTGGAACATCACCGTCTTCCCCACGCCCGATTACGGCCCCAAGAATCCGCCCCCCGACCTGGAAGCCTGGCGGGCGTTGGCCAAGGGCCCACTGGCCAAGTCCGCCGTTACGGACAGCCTGTCCCTCAAGTTCGGCGGGGGCGGACCGAGCGACATCGGCCTCTCCGACGAGATTACCGCCGCCAAACTCCCGCGCGATCACTTCGGCACGATCGCAACCGCCGCCCTGCACCTGACCAGGGGCCGCTACCGCTTCAAGACCCTCAGCGACGACGGCGTCCGAGTGCTGGTAGACGGCAAGCCGGTCATCGAGCGCTGGAACTGGCACGGACCAACGCCCGACGCCGCGGAGGTCGCCATCGACCAGGACCGCGACGTGCCGATTGTCGTCGAGCACTTCGAGATCGACGGCTACGCGGTGCTGGAACTGACGATCGAGCCGATCGAATAGGCCCTGCCCGGGGACCGCGCCCCGCCTTGCCAGTCTCCTCGCGCCGCGTACGATCTGGGCGTTCCGGGCCGAGGTAGCTCAGCTGGTTCAGAGCGGAGGATTCATAACCCTCAGGTCGGCGGTTCGAGTCCGCCCCTCGGCATTCTCGCTCCCCAACGCACCGGCTCGGTCGCCTTGCGTACCCGTCTCTTCGCCGCTACGCCGCCACCACAACACCCTTGCGCGCCGCTTCCCGCCTGATCTTGTCCAGGGCCTTCATCGCGGCCGCGCTGGGCCTGACTTTGCCCCACTCCCACCGCGCCACGGTCATCTTGTCAACGCCGATCCGGTCCCCCAGTTGCGTCTGCGTCAGCCCCAGGGCTTCGCGCAGGGTCAGGATGAGCCCGGGCGTCGGGGACCTGGGTGTCCGCATCGCCATGACCCGGACGCGATCCAGCAGCCGAACGGCGTCGGGCTTGAAGGCAACCTCGCCGCTCACGTCCAGTTCGCACCAGCGGGCGGGGATCAGGATGAAGAGGGTGCGTCCGTCCGGCAGCCGCATCGTGTACGGCACGTCGTCCCGGATCGCGCGGCCGGTGCCCGCGTGTGTTGCCCGCTTCCTCGGCATAGTCAGTCCTCCCGGAAAACCGTCACGAACACCGTCAGTTCACCGCGCGCACCGCGCCCAATCACACGCGAGGCAGTGCTAGGGTGCCGGTGCCGCCGTTGTGTCAGGGGCAACCCGCAAAGAACGCCTCCAGGAAGTCGAAGAAGTCCTGCGCGTTCACCATGCCGTCATGGTTGAAGTCGGCGCTCGGCGCGCCGGCGAAGAACGCCGCGAGGAAATCGAAGAAATCCTGCGAGTTGACGAACCCGTCGGCGTTGAAGTCGGCGACGCACCGCACGCCCAGCCCCCAGGTCTCGCCATTGGAAACGACGCTGTTGTTGGAGCCCCCGAAGAGCACGGTCACGCCGCGGGCGGCGTCGTCGGCCATCGCGTGCTCGTACCGCGGCGAGGGGCCGTTGACCGCCCGTTGGATCCAGGCGGTCCCGTTCCATTCCCAGGTCTCGCCGTTGTAGCCGCTGCCTGTGTAGCCCCCGAAGAGGACGGTCACGCCGCGGGCCGCGTCGTCGGCCATCCTGCGCGAGAACCGCGCCGAGGGGCCGCTGACGAACCGCTGGGTCCAGGCGGTCCCGTTCCATTCCCAGGTCTGGCCGTTGGTGGTGCCGGTGTAGCCTCCGAAGAGCA
>JBGPGM010000061.1:0-8669 GCA_041483855.1 Phycisphaerae bacterium
CGTCACGCACAACGGCAGCACCGGCAGCGGCTCCGGGTCCTTCACCGCAACCGATGCGGACGGCGACACGATCACCGGCAACCTGAGCGGGTCGTGGAGCATCCAGAACAACTACCTGGCCTTTGCGGGCTCGCTGAACAGCGTGGTGATCCACGACAACGGCGCGCAGGACCACACCTTCAACGGGTCGAACACGGGCTCCTGGGACACGAACCTGGGCTTCCCCGGGCCGTACAACGGCGCGATCGTTCACCTGACCGCGAACATCAACAACAACTTCTTTGTCACCAGCTTCGCGAACGCCGCCACCGGAGCCACCGCGCAGATCACGACCGTGGTCCCGCTGCCGGCCGGCGCGTACGCCGGGTTGGGCACACTCGCCGGCGTGTTCGGCTTGGGCCTCGTTCGCCGGCGGGCGCATCTGAGGGAGTGAGGTTCCGTGCGGCCCGGAGGCCGCGCGGAGTCATCTACCCCGTTCAAGGAGGGTTCTTATGAACCATCGTACGTGTTCCATGGCGATCACGGCGGTGACACTCGCCTGGGCCGCGTCGGCGGGCCGGGCGGACTCCGTCACGCTCTCCTTCCAGAACATCACCAACCGCGGTAACGCGAGCCTGGTGGACCAGTTGCACGTGACGGCCTCGGCGGCGTCGGGAACTTCGACGTACGCGGACTTCACGTTCACCAACAGCGCGGTGGTCGCCTCGTCGATCATGCAGGTCTATTTCGCCGACGGCACGCTCCTGGGGATCGCACAGGTGACCCAGGCGGGTGCATCGTTCGTGCCGGGCACCGCTGTTCCCGCCGACTTGCCCGGCGGCGGGAGCATCACCCCGGCCTTCCACGTGACGCAGGGCTTCCTGGGGGACGCGGGCAACATGGGCCCGATCCAGGGCGTCGACACCAGTTCTGACTACGTCACCCTCCGGTTCAACCTCATTAACGGCCGGACCTTCGCCAACACGCTCGAGGCGCTCCGGACGGGCGCTCTGAGGATCGGCATGCACGTGACCTCGATCGGCATCACGCACGGCGACGATTCCTACGTGAACAACCCCACCGTCATCCCGCTTCCCCCCGCCGTGCTTACCGGGATGGGCACGCTCGCCGGCGTGTTCGGGCTGGGCTTGGTGCGGCGCGTTCGGCGGAGTCGGTAGGTCCGACGCGTCGCGGGTGGAGTGGGGGCACGACGGGGTCGCCGTGAGGGGGTGGCGGCGATTCCGCCGGCCGGGGGGCCGGGGCGAGCGGGCCGCCTTGATCCCCGACTTGCCGCTGTGCGCTGTGCGCGGCGGTGGGTGCGTGCGGCGCCTTGGGAACATGCCGGGCGGGCGCGTTGCTACGCGAGAGCGGCGCAGCGCGCCCGGCCTGCCAGGGCGGGTTACGCCCGGCATGGCCGCACGGAGTGCGGGGGATAACGCCACCCGGCTCGGAGGGAGGGATTGGCGCAGGGGGATACCATCCGCTCCGGATCGGGGGTCGGGGGCTGGAGAGCGGGTGTGTCCGTACTGCCCGAGGAGCGGAAGGCGATCGACGGCGTGGCGTCGCGAGATGGCGCTGCGCCGTTGCCCACACTCGACCAGGGCCTGCTCGATCCAACTGAAGACGCGGTGCCCGCGGTGCGCGTGACGCTGACGCGCGAGCCGGTGAGGCTTACGGCGGACGGTCGGCTGATGTCCGGGCGGCTGGCGGGCCTGTCGATGGGCGCGGCGATCTGGGTGCTCTCGTGGCCGATCCTGGTCGAGTCGCTGCTCAACTCGATGGTGGGGCTGACGGACACGTTCCTGGCCGCGCAGCTGAGCGAGTCCGCGACGGACGCGATCGGGGGCGCGTCGTACATCATGTGGTTCGTGGGGCTGATCATCATGGCGATCGGGGTAGGGACGACAGCGCTGGTCAGCCGCTCCGTGGGGGGCAGGCGGCTGGCGGTGGCGAACGCGGCGGTGGGTCAGTCGCTGGTGCTGGCGGTGGTGAGCGGGGTGGGGTCGGGGCTGCTGGTGGCGGCGGCGGCGCCGCTGGCCGCGGCGGCGCTGAGCCTGCACGGGCAAGCCAGCGAAGCGCTGGTGACGTACATGCGGTGGGTGGCGGCGGGGGTGCCGTTCACGTCGGTGCTGGCGACGGGGATCGCGTGCGCGCGGGGCGCGGGGGATTCGCTGCGTCCGCTGATGGCGATGGTGGTAGTGAACGTGGTCAACATGGGGCTCAGTTGGGTGCTGGCGGGCGTGGACTACACGACGGGGCGCGTGGTGGACGGGCGGATGGTGTCGCACGTGGTCGTCCACAACCCATTCGGGTTCCACATGGGCGTGAGCGGGATCGCGCTGGGAACAGTGGTTGCCGAGGGAGTGGGAACGGCGATCATCGTGGGGATGCTGCTGCGCGGCGTGTCGGGCGTCGCGATCAAGCGGCACCGGCTGCGCCCGCACTGGCACACGATCCGGCGGCTGGTGCGGGTGGGGCTGCCCAGTTTCCTTGAGACGCTGGGGATGTGGGCGGGAAACTTCCTGGTGATCCTCATGGTGGGGATGCTGGGGGCTCAGATCGAGGGGGTCACCGGCGCGGCGGGGGGGCTGCTCGGGGCGCACATCGTGGCGGTGCGGATCGAGGCGTTCTCGTACCTGCCGGGGTTCGCGATGGGGGCGGCCGCGGCGACGCTGGCGGGGCAGTACCTGGGTGCGGGCAGCCCGGCGCGGGCGCGCCGGTCGGTGCTGGTGTGCACGCTGGCGACGGCGGTAGTGATGGGGGGGATGGGGATACTGTTCCTGCTCGTGCCGGGGCGGCTGGTGGGACTGATGTCGTCGCAGCCGGCGCACCTGACGTTGGCGCCGCGGGTGCTGTTCATCGCGGGGATGGTGCAGGTGCCATTCGGGGTGGGGATCGTGCTCAGGTCGGCGATGCGCGGGGCGGGGGACGTCAAGGCTGTGATGTGGCTGACGTGGCTGACAACGTACGGGGTGAGGCTGCCGCTGGCGTACCTGCTGTGCGGGCTGGACGTGACGCTGCCCGCGTGGCTGGGGGGCGCGGTGATCCTCAACCCATTCCACTTTGACTGGGGTTTGCCGGCGTCGGCGGGCGGCGGGCTGATCGGGCTGTGGGTGGGGCTGTGCGCGGAACTGGTGATGCGCGGAGTGGTGTTCGCGGCTCGGTTCGTGCACGGCGGCTGGTTGAGGGCGAGGGTGTAGGTCAACGCCGCGCCCGGGCGCCCGATCCGCCCTCGGCGCCCGCTTACGGCAGGTCGCCAGAGCCAGAGGGCGGGGAGGACGACTGCTCCTCGCCGCCGGGCGTGACGGCCTTGACGTTGAGGCGCTTGCGGAGGGCGGCCAGGGAGAAGGCATCGCTGCCGGCCGCGTCGAACTCGTCGAGTTGGAGCTGGCGGGCCATGCGGGCGGCGTTCTGGCGGTACGCCTCCATGGTCATCGGCGTGAACTTCATGATGCGCACCACCGCGAGGCCGAGCTTGGGCGGCAACGGGATGGCGAGCGTGCGGTCGGCCAGCGGGATGGAGTTGGGATCGACCGTGGGGTCGAGGCTCGAGGCGGCGGTGACGACGGCCTCGCGGAAGGAGTCCAGGTCAACGTTGGGGTCGGCCGGCGAGATGCTCTTGCGAGTGACGGTGGCGTTGGACTTCAGGTCCGGCGGCGTGGGCTCGGCGGGGTTGATGGGGGGACGGTTGGCGGACTCGTCCAGGCTCTCCAAGCCCGAGGTGATGGCCTTCTGGCGGTAGGACTCGGCGTCTCGCTTGAGGGCCTCGAAAGCCTGGAGGCGCTTCCAGTCGTCCACGAGGCGGGGGCGGATCTCGTCGATCGAATCCGGCGCCGATTCGCGCCTCGCATCGAGGACTGTGAAGTAGAACTTGCTGCCGGACTTGTCCGCCACGGGCGAGCCCGGGATACCGACCTGGATGCCAAAGTCGTTGAGGCCGCCGAGTTCACGCACGCCCAGGGCGTAGGCGGTGAAGGGCTCCTGCCGGCTGCCGCGGGCGAGAGAGGCGGTGCCGATTCCGGGGAGCTTGGAAAGGTCGGTCAGGCTGAGCCACTGGGCGTCCTTGACGGTGACCTCGGTGGCGGGGATCTGGACGCCGGTCTGCTCCTTGACGCGCTGGACGATGATGTCGCGGATGTTGGCGAAGTTGGGGCGCTCCTTGTTCCAGTCGGGGGGCAGAACGCGGAACTGGCCGTCCTTGGGCAGTTTGCGGGTGGCCAGGGCGACTTGGCTGGAGATGACGGTGTCGGCGACCTGGAGGATGCGCTGGACCATTTCCTGGCGGATCTGGCTCTCCAGCCGCGGCCGGGCCTGCTCGAAAGTCTCGCCGGGCGTGCCGCCGGGGTTGCCCTGGGCGAACTTCTTGCGGACCTCGACGGGGTCCACCGTGACCGCCTTGGCAATGGCGTCGTGGTCGAGCGTAAGCCACTCGAGTTTGACGCGGGCGGGGAGGAGGTAGCCGATGCCGAAGTCGCCCTTGCCCTCGGGGGTGGTGCGGAAGCGGTCGAACTGGGCCTTGAGTGCGGCGTCGTCGGGCTCGCCCACGTCGGCGGTGACGCGCTCGGGGGGGATGAAGACGTAGTCGATAACGGCGGCGTCGAGTTGGCGCTTGGCCTCGATCAGGCAGCGCTCGGAGGAGACGCGTGCGGCGCCCTTGAGAGAGCTTTGGAGGCGGGCGATGCCCATGGCCTTGGCGAAGACGGTGTAGAACTGGTCGTCGGTCAGGTTGGCGGTGCTGCGGGCGCGGCGGATGCCCACCGCTGCAATGTTGTCGGCGAACTCGAGCTGCTTCTTCTGGATCTCGGCCTGGGCAGGGAACTGCTGAGTCCGCTGGTATTCGGAGTACTCCCACCGGCGCAGGACGTCCTGGGAGAGGCTCTGGGCGACATTCTCCCAGGTGGCGCGGCCGTCCTGGGGTCCGCCGACGTAGCCGGCGCGCTCGGCCATGCGGGTGAGCAGGTACCAATGGTCGCCCGAGTCGCTGATCTTGAGGTTGGACAAGACCTGCGGGGCGAGTTCCTTGATGACCACGAGTTCGCGCCGGGCCAGGTCCAGTTCCACGTTTGTGACCTTCTCACCGCTGACGCGCATAACGGTCTGCGTACCCTGCGTCTTGCTCAGTTGGCCGAGGACGCCCTGGAGGAGGAAGGCGACCATGAGCAGCACGCCGCCGACGACGAGGATGTACTTGTTGTATTTTCTGAGGAACTTGAGCATTGGCGTCCCGTGGTGCGTAAGACTGGGGGCTCCCCGGCGGCCCGGGGCGCCCCGTCCATCCGTCGGCGCCGGTGTCCCCGGTGGGCGCACCGCCCCGCGTGGGCGCTAGCGGTAGAACTCGACAATCAGGTTCGTATTGACGTCGAAGGGGACCTGGTCGGAGGTGGGGCGCGCGACGACGCGGATGGTTAGCTCGGCGGGGTTGAGCTCGATCCAGCCGGGGACCTCGTGGCCGGAGAGGGACTCCATGTTCTCGCGCAGCAGCTTCTGGATGCCCGGCTTGACGGTGATCGTGTCGCCGACGGAGACGCCGAAGGAGGGGCGGTCCACCTTGCGCCCGTTGACCAGCACGTGCCCGTGGGTGACAACCTGGCGGGCGGCCCAGATGGTGCGGGCCAGGCCGGCGCGCCGCACGACGTTGTCCAGGCGGCATTCGAGCAGTTGCATGAGCACTTCCCCGGTGTTGCCGGGGCGGCGGGCCGCCTCCTCCACGTACTTGCGGAACTGGCGCTCCAGCACGCTGTAGTGGAACTTGAGCTTCTGCTTCTCGTTGAGGCGGATGCCGTAGTCGCGCAGGCGCCGCCCGCGGTAGCCGTGCATACCGGCGGGGTTCAGTTGCCGCTTGGACGTGTGCTTGGGGATGTCGGCGATGGGGACGCCGACGCGGCGTGAGAGCTTAACCTTTGGACCGAGATACCGAGCCATCAAGGACTCCTTCCGTCACTCGAAGCGGCGCGGCCGTCAGGCCGATCCGTCGGGCGTGCCCGCCGTGGGGGTGGGGGTGGCGGGCGATCTGCGCCGGTTGGCCGCGGCTGCGGTCCGGCTGGGTGGATCCGGGCACTGGTTGTTCGTCCCGAGGGACGGGCAGGATTGAAGGATGGGCAGAGGGGTGGGTCAAGGACGGGGGAGAGCCGCGTAAAATGGGACCCGAGTCCGTTTCTGTCGCGATTGCCGGATGGGAGAGCACCCGATGCCCGGACCGGTCAGCCCATTGACTCTCGAGTTCCTTGCGTGGATTTCGGCCTGTCCCCGGACGTACGCCGAGGCGCTGGAGGTCTGGCGCACCCGGTGCCCGCGGCATTCGGTGTGGGAGGATGCGCTCATCGACGGTCTGATCCGGCTTGAGACGGGAGGAACAACGGATCAGCGCGGGGTGATCCTGACGCCGCGTGGCAGAGCCCTGCTCGACGGAAGCCCGTGATCGCACGAGGCGTCAGACTGGCCCGCCGGGCGCGGGGCGGCTCTCGCCGCGAGGTTTGGTCCGGTGCGCTAGACTGACGGCGCATGGGCAACAAAGTCCCGCTTACGGTCCTGCACGGCCCACCGCCGCCGCGCCGTACCCCGAAACCGCCAACGCCCGACGTGCCCAAGGAGAAGTGCGGCGTCTTCGGCATCTGGGGCGGGCCCGAGAGCACGGTGCACACGTACATGGGCTTGTACGCCCAGCAGCACCGGGGGCAGGAGTCGGCGGGGATCGCGGTGACGGACGGGACGCGCTTGTCGGCGCTGACGGGGATGGGGCTGGTGCGCGAGGTGTTCGACGCGGACAACCTGGGCTCGCTGGAGCGGGACGGGGGACTGGGGGCGATCGGGCACAACCGGTACTCGACGGCGGGGGCTTCCAACCACTGCAACGCCCAGCCGCTGCTGGAGTCGTACATCGGCGGGCAGGTGGCGGTGGCGCACAACGGCAACCTCATCAACGCGGCGCTGCTGCGTCAACTGTTTGAGGAGGCGGGGCACCTGTTCCATACCACCAGCGACACCGAGGTGCTGATCCACCTGCTCGCCTCGCCGCGCCAGCAGCAGGCGGTGGACCCCCTGGCGGCGACGCTGCGGCACCTGCAAGGGGCGTTCAGCCTGGTGATGCTGTTCCCGGACCGGATCGAGGCGGCGCGGGACCCCTGGGGATGGCGCCCGCTGGTGCTGGGGACGATGCCCGATGGGCGGCACGTGGTGGCCAGCGAAACGGTGGCGTTGGACGTGGTCGGAGCCCGATACGACCGCGAGGTCGAGCCGGGCGAGATCGTGACGCTCAGCGACGCGGGGGTCGAGTCGCGGCGCTTTGTCGACGTCGCGGATCGGCCGGCGTACTGCATCTTCGAGCACGTGTACTTCGCCAACCCGGCCAGCAAAGTCTTCGGGCAGAACGTGCAGATCGTGCGCGAGGAACTGGGGGCGCGCCTGGCGGCCGAGGCGCCGGTGGAGGCGGACTACGTGATGCCGATGCCGGACTCGGGACGCTCCGCGGCCGCGGGGTACGCGCGGGCCTCCGGGATCCCATACCGCGAGGGGATCGTGCCCAACCGGTACGTGGGGCGGACGTTTATCAAGCCGACGCAGGCGGAGCGGAACGCCGCGGTGAGGCTGAAGTTGAACGTCGTGCGCGACATCGTCGAGGGCAAGCGGCTGGTGGTGGTGGACGACTCGATCGTGCGCGGCACGACGACGCGGGCGAAGATGGAACAGATCCGGCACGCGGGGGCGAAGGAGATCCACCTGAGGATCTCGTGCCCGCCAATCCGGCACCCGTGCTACTTCGGGGTGGACTTCGCATCGCGAGAGCAGTTGATCGCGCACGAGCGGACCGTGGACGAGATCCGCGACTTCCTGGGGGTAGATTCGTTGCACTACCTGTCGCTGGAGGGGCTGCTGGCGTGCGCGGCGAGGCCGGCCACGGAGTACTGCACGGCGTGCTACAGCGGGGACTACCGGCTGGATCCGGCCCACCCGACGGCGGGCGAGGTATCGGGTCCGCAGTTGAAGATGTTCGCTTGACTCGACGGTTCTGAGCCGGCTGGACGGTGCGAGATGCAAGATCTCCGGCCAATCCTGACACTCGGCCATTCGCCGGACCCGGACGACGCGTTCATGTGGTGGCCGATTACCGGGATGCTGGAGCCGCGCGACCGCGACGGGCGCGGTGCGGGACGGGCGGTCAGCGGGCCGGCGATCGACACAGGGCGGTTCCGGTTTGTGGCGGTGCCCGACGACATCGAACGGCTGAACCGGCGGGCCGCGGAGGCGGGTGACCTGGAGGTCACGGCGCTCTCCATGCACGCCTACGCGCACGTGCAGGACCGGTACGTGCTCACGTCCTGCGGCTCGTCGATGGGGGATGGGTACGGGCCGAAGTTGGTCGCACGGGAGGATCGGGGGGATGTGACGATCGAGGCGGTGCGGGCGAATGGATCGGGCATGCGCATCGCCGTGCCGGGAACGCGGACGACGGCGTTCCTGGTTCTGAGCCTGATGTCGGGGAACAGGGGCGTGGGGGGGGCGCGGGCGTTCGAGTCTGTCGAGATGCCATTCGATCGGATCGTTGACGCCGTCGCGACCGGCAAGGCCGATGCCGGTCTGGTGATCCACGATGCACAGATAACGTTCGCAGAGGCGGGGTTGCGGCTGGTGGTGGACCTCGGGGCGTGGTGGAAGGGACGGACAGGCTTGCCGTTGCCGCTGGGGGGCAACGC
>JBGPGM010000062.1:0-8664 GCA_041483855.1 Phycisphaerae bacterium
CATGAGCCTCTCCTCCAGCGACATCCGCGAACTCATGACCGGCAAGAAGGTCTCCGTGCGCGGCGGCGGTGGAGGGGGCGGCGGGCGCGGCGGGCGCGGCGGCGGCGGGGGCGGTTTCGGCGGCGGCCCCGATTCCATCTCCCTGACCATCTCCGGCAGCCCCGAGGAACTCGAATCCGGCTTCCAACTCGCCTACCTGCTCCTCACCCAGCCCAGGATCGAGCCCGCCTCCTTCGCCCAGTTCCAGACCACCATGCGCCAATCTTTGCAGGAATCCGGCCGGAACCCGATGGCGCTGGGGATGCGGACCGCCGCCGCGGCCCCGTACCCCGACAGCGAGGTCCGCACCCGGCCCCCGACGCCCGAGCAGATCGACCGCTTGACCGCCGAGGGTGCACAGGCCTGGCTTGACAAGCTGATCAAGGAGTCGCCCATCGAAGTCGCGATCGTCGGCGACCTGCCCAAGGACCGGGCGCTGGAACTCGCGGCCCGCTACATCGGCTCCCTGCCGGCGCGCGACAAGGCCGCGCCCAACGACTTCGCCTCCCTCCGCAGGATCGAGCGCCCCGCGGGTCCGCGCCTCATCGAGAAGACCGTGGACTCGCCCACGCCCCAGGCCTACGTGCTCTCCGGGTTCTATGGCGCCGACGAATCCAACGTCGCCGACGCCCGCGCGCTGACGATGGCGGCGCGGATCCTCTCGACCCGCATGGTCACCGAGGTCCGCGAGGAGGCCCAACTCGTCTACAGCATCGGCGCCGCCTCCCGCGCCGCGACCACCTTCCTGGGATTCGGCGTCTTCTCCGCCAGCGCTCCCACCGAGCCGGCCAAGGTCCCCGCGCTCGTCGCGAAACTCGCGTCCATGTACGAAACCTTCGCCAAGGACGGTCCCACCGACGAGGAGATGGTCGTCGCCAGGAAGCAGATGGCCAACACCTTCGACGAGCAGATGAAGGATCCGGCCTTCTGGTTCGGGCGGTTGGAGCGCCTGACGTTTCGCGCCACGAACCTCGACAACGTCGTTGGCGAGCCCGCCGCCTTCCAGGGGCTCACCGCCAGCCAGGTCAAGGACGCCTTCGCCAGGTACTACAGCAAGGACAACTCGATCGTGGTCGTGGTCAAGCCCCGCGAGGCCGGCGCGCCCGACGCACCGGACAAGAGCCCCGGCGGCGGCCGGTGAGCCGCATCCTCACCGGCGAAAAAACATCGCCCCCGCGCACCAGGGTGCGCGAGGGCGACGATGGAGATCTGCGCGCCCGGATCAGTCATCAGCAGCCCGCGAAGAAGTCCGACATGAAGTCGAAGAAGTCCTGCGAGTTCACCCGCCCGTCGCGGTTGTAGTCCGCCGCCGCGGCCCCGGCGAAGAACGCCCGCAGGAAGTCGAAGAAATCCTGCGAGTTCACCGCGCCGTCGCCGTTAAAGTCGGCGCGGCAGGGGCGGACGATCTGCAGGGTCTGGATCGGGCCGCGCACCTGTCCGAAGCTAAAAGTCGCGCGCTCGAGGGGCTGGCCGTCGCGGGACGCGATGGTGCTGCCCTGGGCGTCGAGGATCAGGTCCAGCGTCGTCCCCGGCGCGCCCAGGACCATCAGGCCCACGCCGTTGATCGCGATCGTGCTCGGGGCCTGCGGGTTCACATTGCTTGCAATCCGGAACGTGATGTTCGTGGGGCTCATGTTCATGGGCGAGATGTTGACCCCGGGGCAAGTGATGGACACCGCGCCGAGAGCGAACTGGCCCTGCGCCGGGTCCACCTGGATCGAGATAATCGTCCCGGGCTCCCAGGTCTCCATGAACACGTGCCCGTCCACGTCGGTGCGGCTGTTGGCCAACCGGAGCCCGCCGGGGTTCAGGCCGGCCACCAGCGTATCGCTGGGGAAGGCCCGGGGCAGGACGGAGGCGAGGTAGGGGCTGGGGGTCTGCGCCGGGTCGGGGGCGGTGGCGCTGCCGGTGACGGTCGGGCGGTGGTCGTGGAACGACCCGATTCCGGAGCTGTGCACCTCCCAGCCGTGCCCGTTGCCGCTGCCGTCGGTGTCCACCGTCAGCCCGGTGTCCACCCAGTCGCCGCTGTGGAGTTGCTGCCAGATGTGCAGCGTTGTGTTCGGGGCCTTGCTGGCCACCGTGGCGTCGGTGATGAACCAGCCGCGGTCCGCGGCGGTCACGGAGGCCTGGGCGGCGGTCGCGCTCAGCCCCAAGGCGGCCAGGGTCGAAACGGTAAAGACGTGGACGGAATGAGAAGAGAAACGGTTCATGGCTGTCTCCATCGCAAGGGTCTGGTTTGCGGCACGGTTCACGCGACCGCACCGCTGTAAACTCACTGCTGGGACAGCGACGCGGATGGTGGAGTACACACGCGCTTTTCCTGGTTGGTTGACGTGCGATTGGCAGCCGACGGATATGCTCTCCGGTGGAGGGCCGTCCAATGCGGCGCAGGCGATATCCGTCCATCTTCCCCATCGCCGCTATCGGCCTCCTGGTCACGCTGCCACTCCCCGGCTGCGACCGCGCCTCCGATCACGCTCCCCCGCCCGGCACCCCCGTCGCGCCCGTCGGCACCGTTCCCGCTGGCGTGGCGCCCCCCAGCCGCAAGCCCGGAGAGAGGCCTGTCCCCCGTACTCCGCCCATCCCAGCGCTGCCCGAGCCGTCCGCGCCGCTGGCCCTCCACGCCGCCGCACGCGACGGCCTGGCCGACGAGACCCGCCGCCTCCTTGACAGCGGCGCCGACCCCAACATCCCCGGCCCCGGTGGCGCCACTGCCCTCCACTGGGCCGCGGCCTACGGGCGCCGCGAGGTTGCCGCGCTCCTGCTCTCTCACGCCGCCGACCCCAACGCCCGCACCGACGACGGCCAGACACCCCTGCGGATGGCCATCGAGCAGGGGCGGACCGAACTCGTCTCGCTCCTTCTGGAAAAGGGAGCGGATGTAGGTTTACAGGACGCCGACCACCTCACCCCGCTCCATGTCGCCGCCGCCATGGGGCACGCCGCCATCGCCTCCCTCCTGCTCGCCAAGGACGCCGACGTGAATGCCACCGACGACTCCGGGACGACGCCGCTGCACCTGGCCGCGGCGTACGGGCGAGCGTCCGTGGTCCGCCTGCTGCTCTCCAAGGGCGCCGATGTCAACGCCGCCGACGAGAATGAACTGACTCCGCTGGCGATGGCCGTGGCCAACAACCATCAGGATGTGGCCGCGCTGCTCCGCGCCGCCGGGGCGCGCGAAGCCGACCGGTGACCTCTCGCGCGGCTGCGCGCCGAGGACGCTGCGGCACTGAACACCCCGCGCAACAACTCCCCCAAAAACGATGCGGCCCCGCGAAGGGCCGCATCGAAGCAGGTTCTTTGGGCAGTCTTGGCCCGAACGCCAGGGGACACGCTTACGTCGCCCTCCACCCTTACGCGCAGCGCCGCCGCCGCATCACCACACGCTGCGCCTCCCGGCGCAGCCAGTCCTCCGTCACTCTCTCCTCCTCAAGGCCCGGCACCTCCAGCAACCCCGCAAAGACCTCTTGGGCGACCTCCTCGGCCCCGGAGGCATCAAGCGACCGCCGCGCCAGCACATACACCGACTCGAAATACGACTCGAACAGACCCAGCACCACCTCGGACCGTAGTTTCGTAGCCATCGGGGCACTCCATTTCGACAGACCGCCCGGATCCAGGAACCGGCGACGCGGTGGTATACCCACCCCGGCCGAGCCTCTCCCGCTCCCCCGAGTAAGTTTCCCCTAACTGGCAATTCCCCCTATACAGGACGGTTCCGCCCTGCGCCAGACAAAAGGCAGTTGGGTGAGAGATCCCGCCAAAATGGGGTATTCTCTCTCTTGCAGGGAGTTTCGCCAGCCTGCCTACGGGACTCGTGAGAGGTGTTTGCCATGCCACACGAAGACAGTCGGCGCCTCAACCAGGAGCAGTTGCTCGAACTGGCGAGCGTCTACCGGGGGTTCGACCGCAAGCGGCTTGCCGAGGCCCTCGGACGCGACGCCACCAAACTCTTCCCCCCCACGGGCAACCCCAAGCTCGACTACCTGGTGAGCCTGGCCGACATCCTCGATTGGACCGTCGGCGATGTCGCCGATGCCATCCTCGACGCCGATGGCGCCTCCCCAAACGCCCGCGCGGCGCCTTCCTTTGACGAACTCAACGCCGCCGCAAAGGACGCCCACCGCACGGGCGACTTCGCCGGCATGCTCCGCATCGCCCAACAGATGGCCGCCATCGCCGCCTCACCCGAACAGCGCGCCCTGGCCGCCCTCCGCGAGTCCGGTGGTTGCGACGGCCTGGGCCGGTACACCAAGCAGCTCGAAGCCGTCCGCCGCGGCCTGCGCGAGAGCCCCATCTCCTACGACCTGCGGCTCCTCCTCCAGGTCAACCTCGCCAACACCTACTACACCCTCTGGCACCTGCTCGAGGCCCGCGGCATGGCCCGCGAACTCATCGACACCCTCGCCCGCAACCCGCCCGCCTCGCGCAGCGCCCGCGCCGCCCAGGCCTTCGCCCACTACGTCGCCGGCAGCGCCAGCCGCTGCCTCATCGCCCAGGAGCCGGACCAGGCCGCCGCCCACGCCGCCGCCGCCAAGGAATCCCTCGCCACCGCCTTCGACCTCTACACCCGCCTGGCCGAGGAGTTCAACCACGACCCCTGGCGCGGCATCGCCAACACCTGCCGGGGCGGCCTCATCGAGGTGGAGGCCGAGCTCGGCGAGCGCAAGCCGCTCGAAGCCGTCGAGGCCATGCTCAAGGGCCTGGACGGCGTCGTCGAGACCGACGGCACGCTCGCCGGCGACCGCCTCGAAAGTTTCGGCTGGTGGTGCATCATGGGCTGCAACATCGCCCTGCGCCACCTCGGCGGGCGCGACCTGCAGCGCCACATGGCCGTCTTCACCAACAAGGGCTACGAGATCGCCGAGCGCCTCGACAACTGGGCCATGCGCGAACGCCTCTTCACCCTCGAGTTCCTCCAGCGCCAACGCCTCAACGACCTCGTCGGCTTCCCCGTCGAGTGGACCATCGACAACGAAGAGGTCCGCCTCATCGTCGGCACGATGGGCCGTTTCCCCGCCTTCCGCGGCACCGGTTGGCGAATCTTGCGTACCGCCACCGTGGTCAAGGACAACTGAGACGGGAGACACCATGCCAACCCGCCACACGCCAAGCCTCGTCTCCACCGCCGCCGCCCTCCTGGCCGCCGGCTGCCTGGGCGGTGCGCTCATGGCCGCCGGGCCCGCGCCCGCGGGTCTCGCGACGCCCCCGCCGCAGGACTCCATGCCCCAGCCCGTCGCCCACAGCGAGCAGGGCGGCATGTTGGTGATTTCACCGTTGACCGGCGGCCTGGGGACCTCCCGCGTCGCCGCCGGCCCCGGCGTCAACGGGTTCGACTCGCGCCTGTACGTCGTGCGTGCCGCCAGCCGCACCGTCGTGCGCATCACGGCGCAGGGCGGCATCACGCCCTTCGCGGACCTATCCGCCCTGGTCCAGCCTGGCGACGACCTGACGCCTGTTTTCGACGCCCAGGGCGCCTTCGGCGGATCTCTCTTCCTCCACGACGCTGCCGGCCAGACCATCCAGGTCTTCCCCTCGGGTTATGCCGCGCTCGCCGATGCGCCGGGATGGGAGAAGGCCGTGGGCACCGTCGCCATCGACCCGCTGGGCGCCTTCGGCTCGGGCCTCTTCATGGGCGCCGCGACCGACCCCGCCTCGCTCTGGACGGTCGCTCCGGGAGGGGCGGTCTCGCTCTTCGCGTCCGGGTTGGCCGGCCTGCCTTCGGCCATCGCCTTCTCGGGCGCCTCGGCCGGCAGCCCGCAGATGTACATCACCGCCGCTGACTCTTCGTACATCTATCGTCTCGGCGCCTCGCATCGCCCCGGCGACAATGCCCCGATCTGGACCAACGTCTCGGCGCCGCGCACCCCAGCTCGCCCCGTCTCCATCGCCGTCGCCAACAACCCCACGTTCGGGCGCGGCGACGTCTATGTCTTCGACAACACCTCCCGCTGCATCCTCGGCCTCCGCGCCGACGGCACTCCGCTGGGCGTCGTCGTTTCCGGTCTGCCCGCCGACACGTCGGTGCAACTCCCCGGCCCAGGGCAGTTCGCAGGCACGATGGTCCTCTCGGGCGCAGGCTGTGTTTGGGTCGTCCGCTCGGCCTGCCCCGCCGACTGGGACCACTCCGGCGACCTGAGCAGTCAGGACTTCTTCGACTTCATCACCGCCTTCTTCGCGGGCGATGCCGATTTCAACAACAGCGGCACGACCAACAGCCAGGACTTCTTCGACTTCATCGGGGCCTTCTTCGCCGGCTGCGCGTGATCCACGCTGGTCCCATCACTCCTTCATGCCAGCCAGCAGTTCGGGCGCCACCCGCCCCGACCGCACCCCGTACATCGCGCCCGGGGCTTGCACCCGGCCCGTCTTTAGGGCACTCTATCTATACATTGACCCGCGCCCACCGGCGCACCGTTCCGCCACCACCATTCCAGAAGGGGCATCCGATGACGCACACGTTCGCCAGGGGGGCGGGGGTCGCTGTTTCTGTCGTCCTATCCGTCGCCGCGCTCGCGGGGGCCCAGATCGGCCCGGACGTCATCACCGGCGACGTCTACAACACCGTGCACTACACCACCGCCGGCGCCATCAACGGCATCCGCGCCTACGCCATCGGCACCACCTCCTGCAACGTCGGCGACCAGAATCTCACCTGGCACACCAATGACCCCTATCACCCCGTCATCAGCACCAACATGTTCCGCCTCCTCAACGGGCGCTTCGAGCAGATCGGCCAGGCCTGGGTCAAGCACGGCTTCGCCGCCGACAACGCCACGCTCTGCGGATCCTGCCCCGTCCACACCGACGGAACCTCGCTCGGCGTCGGCTGCTCCGACACCTACGACGCGGCCACCAACGGCATCCAGTCCCTCATGGGCCCCAAGTCCGAAGTCAACGCCCACACCGGCGTCTTCGTTTGGCCCCACGGCAACGGCGTCGGCTCCGGGCTCCTCTTCAAGCACCTCCAGGTCCTCCAGACCGACCTGGCCAACGCCGGCGCCCTCTACTTCGCCGAGGGCCAGTACGTCCAGTTCGAGGATGCCGTCGCCAACGGCAACAACAACGCCTCCTACCGGCGCCTGACCGTCAGCGCCTCCACCTACAACCTGACCCTCCAGGGCTCGACCCTGCGGAGCAAGCCCGCCATCTACGCCTGGCAGGACAATGGCGGCGGCATCGGCGTCCCCGACCTGTCCATCAACCTCGTTACCGTCGACATCCCCGGCGACGGCCGCCTCCTCGTCGCCTCCAAGGCCACCAGCCTCGGCGGCGGCATGTGGCACTACGAGTACGCCGTCGAGAACCTCAACTCCGACCGCAGCGCCGGCTCCTTCTCCGTCCCCGTCCCCGCCAGCGCCGTCATCTCCAACATCGGCTTCCACGGTGTCCCCTACCACTCCGGCGAGCCCTACGACAACACCGGCTGGACCGGCTCCGCCGCCGCCGCGGCCGTCACCTTCTCCAGCCCCCAGACCTTTACCCAGAACGCCAACTCCAACGCCCTGCGCTGGGCCACCCTCTACAACTTCCGCTTCGACGCCAACGTCGCCCCGGCCCCCGCACCCGCGAACATCACTATCGGCCTCTTCAAGCCCGGCACGCCTTCCTCCGTTACTGCCGCGGCCGTCATCCCCACCCCCGCCACCTGCCCCTGCGACTGGAACCAATCCGGCACGCTCGACAGCCAGGACTTCTTCGACTTCCTCACAGCCTTCTTCGGCGGCGCCGCCGACTTCAACAACTCAGGCGCCACCGACAGCCAGGACTTCTTCGACTTCCTCACCTGCTTCTTCGCCGGCTGCCCGTAACGAGCGTGCCGCGTAGCAGACCGACCCAACGGGCCCGTTGGTAAGACACTGTCCGCCATGCGCCCGCGAGACCGTGCCTAGAGGTGTAACGCGCGCAGGCCACGGGGACCACCCGCGGCGCCTGCCGGACCACCGCACCACCTCACCACGCTTCAAACCGGAGACCCGATGCTCACCTCACTCCACCGACACCGCCCCCGCCTCTTCGCCGCTGCGGCCGGCGCGGCCCTGTCGGGCGCGCTCGCCCTTCCGGCGCTCGCTCAGCCCGCCAACAACAACTGCGCCGATGCCCTGCCCATCTCCAATGGCGCTACCGCCTTCTCCACCCTCGGCGCCACCACCGACGGCCCCGCCGCCTGTCCCGTCAACCAGGACATCTGGTACCTCTACACCGCGTCGGGCACAGGGACGGCGTCGGTCTCGACCTGCGGCGCGGCCACCTACGACACCTACCTCGCCGCCTACAACGGCCCCACCTGCCCCGCGGGCGCGCAGATCGCCTGCGCCGACGACACCTGCGGGGTGCAGACCACGATCTCATTCCAGGTCGTGTCCGGCGCACCCTACCTGATTCGCGTGGGCGGATTCGCCGGCAGCGTCGGCACCGGCACGCTCACCATCACCGGCCCCACCGGCGGCGGCGGGCCGCCCAACGACCTCTGCGCCAACGCCCGGGACATCACCATCGGCACCTCCGCCTTTTCGACCATCGGCGCCACCACGGACAGCCCCGCGGCCTGCGGCCCCGGCGGACACGACGTCTGGTTCCGCTACACCGCGATCTCGACCTCGACCCTCCAGGTCGATACCTGCA
>JBGPGM010000063.1:0-8622 GCA_041483855.1 Phycisphaerae bacterium
GGTCTCGCTGGACGACCTGGCCCGGCGCGCCGCCGGATCAGGTGTCCGGCACGCCGTCGTCACTGGCGGCGAGCCGATGATCTTCCCGCTCGTCACCGAACTGACGGGCCGGCTGGCCGGCGCGGGAATGCACGTGACCGTCGAGACCGCGGGCACCGTCTTCCGGCCTGTGGCCGCGCACCTGATGAGCATCAGCCCGAAACTGGCCGGCTCGACGCCGCCGGCGTCGGCGGGGGCGTGGGTGCAGCGCCACAAGGAGCGCCGGATCAACCTGGGCGCGCTGCAGGCCCTGCTCGACGCGCACCCGGCGCCGGAACGTCAACTCAAGTTCGTCGTGTGCGGGCCGGCGGACCTGGCGGAGATCGACTCGCTGCTCGGCCGCCTGCGCGGCTGGACCGACGACGACGTCCTGCTCATGCCCGAGGGGACCAACACGCCAGCGCCGGACCTGAGGCGGCTGGTCGCCGACGCGTGCGTTCGGCGCGGCTGGCGCTATTGCCACCGGCTGCACATCGAGTTGTTCGGCAACCAGCGGGGAACATAGGGGACCTCACCCCCTGTTCCGGAGGTTGGCGCGAGCGGGTCGCTCGGCGTGGCGATTGCGGCGTACCGGTCCGATAATGGGCTCGCCACCGGAACCACCACCCGAAGTCGGTGGTTCGGCGCGCCGCATCTGGCGGGCAAGGTTCGGGAATAGACCCCCTCGATGTGGCCCCTGCGGCGAATGGTGCGCATCGTTGGGTGCGAGACTTGAGAGCGGACTTGAAGAAAGACGAATCCGCGCGGCGCGGCGTGCGAACAGTCGATAGGGAGTTCGCACTCGTGAAGGGTTAGACCATGATTGTCTACATCGTCCGTCACGGTAAGGCCGAGCACGACCCGTCAATCCAGCACGACGAGGACCGGGCCCTCACGAACAGGGGGGTGCGCCAGGCGAAATACCTGGCCGAGCGGATCGCCTCTCACGAGGGTCCGCCGGCCCTGATCCTGACCAGCCCGCTCACCCGGGCGCTGCAGACGGCCAAGGCGATCCACGGGGCCATCGGCGGCACGATCCAGAAAGAACCCACGCTGGAGCCGGGGCACGCCGCGTCGGAGTTGTTGTCGGTGCTGCGGGCCCATGCCGACAACGAGTCGCTGATGCTCGTGGGACACAACCCCCAGCTGGCGGAGTTGGTGTGGGTGCTGTCGCGCGGGCTTCCGGCAGACCAGGTGATCCTGCGGACCGGCGAGTGCGTGGTGCTGGATGTCAAGACGGGCAGCCTCATCGGCGATGCGCCGGTGCTGGCGCGCCTGCGCCTGGATGAGCAAACGGTGGGCGCACACGATTCGTGACCTGCCGTGCCCGGCTTCGACCAGGACGCGCGCCCGACCCCACCCCCACCCTGACGCCCCCTCCCATCCCCCCACATCGTCGTGGTCGCCGCACGATCGAGCGCGGTCCATCAGCAAATAGGCCGCGACGGACGAATCCGTCGCGGCCTCGGAGAACCGATGCGTTCTTTGAGCGAGCGGTCAGGCGAAGAGGCTGGCGTGCTGTGAGAGGCGCGTGACGACAAAGTCGATCTTGGCGGGGGTCACGTACGTTCCTGCTTCGATCTCGGTGCGCACCTGCTTGACCAGGTCGGCGCGGATGGGTTCATCGGCGGTGCGACCCGCTCGCCGGGCGCGGTCGGACAACTCGACCAAGTCCGGGCCTCGCGCCGGCGTCGGGGCGCACGGCGCTGCCCGATCCTCCGCGCCCCGCCTGGCGGATGGCTCTGGCCGGGCGGTCGGTGTGCTGCCGACTGGGGAAAGTGGGGTCATGACTCGGTGAACTCCTGGATCGCCGGCGGTGGCCCGGTCCCGGGTCACGCGCGCAACCGCAGCCTGGCGCACTCCATTGCCCTTGCGGCCGCCGCGATCCTTCGCAGCAGCACCCCGCTGGAACGCTTCCGGTGGGGGCGTTCCATGGTCCGAACGTACCCTCTGTATCGACGGCGACCATCGGCGGCCTTGAGTGTTAGCGAGATTTTATGGCTTGGACTCAAGTCGTTGTGCTGCTATGGGTTAGAGCCGATAACCCTCCGGCTTCGCTGCATCTTCCTATTGGGGTCTTGGCAATAATCCAGAGGCCGTTGCGGGGGTGTTGGCACCGGAGGTCCGCCGTGAGAATGAACGCCGCTCGTCGTCGCCGGACCCGGCCCGGCACATCGCCCGCCGGCGTTGCTCTGGGCATCCTGATCGCGCTCGGCTCGGTCGTGCTGGGTTGCGGCGAGCAGGTGGCCCAGCCGAAATCACCCCAGGCGCTCAAGGACGAGGGCCAGCAGGTCTTTGGCACCGTGCGCCGCCCGGCCAACCCGGGCGGGCCGGGGAATCCCAAGGCCAACGGCGCCCAGAGTCTCACCGCCGACAACGCCTGGTCGATCGTGCTCGCCGTGTTCCGCGGCGAGGGCGCCGACCAGGCCGCGGCCGAAGCCCTGATGAGGACCCGCAGCGAGGGCGGCCTGCCCGATGCGTACATGCAGGCGCGCGGGCCGGCAAGTGTGGTGGCCTACGGCGCCTACAGCGGAGCGGATGATCCGCGCGCCCAGCAGGATCTCAACCGCCTGCGCGACATCGTGACCAACCGCCTCCACCCTTACGCCCTGGCGTTCCTCTCGCCCCCGCCTACGGCGCAGCAGCCGAGCCCGCGCGACGAATACAACCTGGTGCACGCCAGGGCGCTCTACGGCAGGGACGCGCTGTACTCGCTGCAGGTCGGCGTCTATGCACGCGACGACCTCAAGCATCCCACGGAGCAGGATCTGGCCGAGGTACGCCGCACCGCGGAGGAGGCCGCGGCCAAGCTGCGCCAGGAGGGCGAACTGGCGTTCTACTACCACAGCCGGTCCCGCAGCATGGTGACGGTGGGGGTATTCGACCTGTCGGATTTCGATCCGCAGACGCCGCACATGCAGAGCCAGCGCCTGATCGAGGCGAAGAAGCGGCACCCGTACAACCTGTACAACGGGCGGGGGATCAGGGAGAAGTTGCCGGGGATGCGCGAGGCGCGCCTGCAGCCGAGCAACCTGGTGCAGATTCCCGACAAGTAGGCGAGGGCGCCCTAGCGCAGGTCGGTGGCGGAGGTGACGCCCGGGATGTAGAGGCACTCGATCCCCAGGATGCGCCACTGGTCGGTCCCGGCGTCCTGGCGCCAACTGATCCGCCACCAACTGGAGATCGGGCCCTTGTACCCGTAGGCCTCGACCTCCGTGCGGACCTGGGCCTGCGTACGCGCGGTGTTGGGGCCGTCGATGGCCGCCTGCATCTGCTCGACGGACCAGGCGAGGATGGGCGTCTTGCCGCCGGGGTACTGCTCGACCAGGCGCAGGATCTGATCCCGATGGAGCGGCGGACCGGGGGACCGGAAGGTGAGCGTGGCGTCGCCGGCGAGCATCCGGTCCAGCGCGCCCAGGTCGGCCTTGGTCGCGGCGGCGATCAGTGACTCGGTCTGCTTGGCGAGTTTCTCTCGCGTGGTGGTGACGGCGGAGGCGAGGGCGTAGACGGCCGCGCTCGCCAGCAGCAGGCTGGCGCCGATGATCACGGCTCGTCGGTCCTGGCCGGCCCGGATCAGGACGATGAATGCGACTAGGGCGAAGAAGACGAGCGCGGCCACCAGGCCCAGGGGCTGCTCAAGGAGGAGGTGTTCGAGAACGGGGGGCGCGGGAAGGGCGGGGACGGCGTCGGCGGCGGGGCCGAACTGGAACGCGAGCTCGGGCATGGACAGCGTGATCGAGGGGCTCCGTCAATTTCGAGTGGCGGGTCGGAGTTGGCCGATCTGGACCTCACTGGACAACCCGGTGTCACCGGGCCCGGGAGATGCCGCGCATTTCCTGCGCCGCCAGAAGGCCGGGCAATCTGGTCGTCGCGCCCTTCGCCGTCCGCTGCGTCGCGGCACCCCGCCCTCGCCGACCTGCCGAACGCCCCGCCATGACGGCTCTTGCCACCTCAACGACGATGCTGGACGCGAACCTGCGGGCGCTGTCCCGCGGGTCCGGCAGGACCGTCTCGCTGCTGCGGAACGCTACGCCGCGGATCGATGTGGAGTTCCTGCGCGCCGACGACGGGCTGATGACGGCGACGGTGGGCGCGGGGGCGTCGGCGCGTCTGCTGGCGAGCAAGCGCACGCCGCGCCGCGAGGCGGAACTGCTGGGCGCGCAACTGGACGTGGCGGCCAAGCCGGTGGTGGTGGTGATGGGGTTCGGGCTGGGGCACCACGTGGCGGCGGTGGCGGCGCGCCTCAAGAGGACAGGGCTGATCGTCGTCTTCGAGCCTGACCTGGGCCTGCTTCGCGCGGTGCTGGAGGCGATCGACCATTCGGACTGGATCGAGTCCACCAACATGGCCATCCTGACCGACCCGGCGGACCGCGGGGCGATGGCCGCGGTCCTTCGCGACATGGAGGCGGTGGTGGCCCTGGGAGTGGAACTGCTGGAGCACCCGCCAAGCCGGGCGCGGCTGGGGCCAGACGCAGCACGCTTCCACGAGAATCTGACGCAGGTGATCGAGGCCGTGAGAACGGCCGTCGTGACCACCATGGTTCACATGCGGGCGACGCTGGGCAACAAACTGATGAACCTGGACTGGTACGCGACCGGGGCCGGCGTGAGCGCCCTGGCCGGGGCGGCGGCGGGGCGGCCGGCGATCGTCGTGTCGGCAGGCCCGAGCCTGGCGCGCAACGTACACCTGCTGGCGGACCCCAGGGTGCGCGAGCGGTTCGTGATTATCGCAACGCAAACCGTGCTCAAGCCGCTGCTGGCGCGCGGGATCCGGCCGCACTTCGTGACCGCTCTGGATCGCGCCGAGATCAGCCAACGGTTCTACGAGGGGCTCACAAAGGACGATGTGACGGGGATCACCATGGTGGCGGAGCCGAAGGCGAACGCGGCGATCCTGGAGGCATTCCCGGGGACGATCCGGTGCAGCGCGGACAAGTTCCTGGATACCGTGCTTGGGTCGCGGCTGACACGTCCGAACGCGGAGTTGCCGCTGGGGGCCACCGTCGCGCACCTGGCGTACTACCTGGCCCGGCACATGGGGTGCGACCCCGTCGTGCTCATCGGCCAGGACCTGGGATTCACCGACGGGCAGTACTACGCCTCCGGCGCGGCAATCCACAGCGTCTGGGCCGGCGAGCTCAACGCCTTCAACACGCTGGAGATGATGGAGTGGCAGCGGATCATGCGGATGGGCCGCCCCCTGCCCCCCGCCACGGATGCCTCGGTGATGACGCCCGACGAGCGCATGAAGCGCATGCAGCGACATCTTCGTCCCGCCACCGACACGCAGGGCCGCCCAATCTACACCGACGAGCAGATGAGCACCTACCTGGTGCAGTTCGAGCGCGACTTCAAGACCGACACCGAACGCGGCCTGACCATCATCGACGCGACCGAAGGGGGCGTGGCCAAGGCGTTCACGCAGGCCGAGCCGCTGGCCGAGGTGATCCGGCGCTGGGCCGATGCGCCGGGCGAACCGCTGCGCCTGCCTGAGCCGAGCGTGGCCAATGCCCCGCCGCTACGGGCCGTGACAGGTCGTGTGCGGGACGTGCGCCGCGCCGTCGGGCGCGTCGGCGACATGAGCCGCAAGGCCGCGGGCCTGCTCCGCCAGATGATCGAGCACCACGAGGACCAGCCACGGGTCAACCGGCTCATCGGGCGGGTGGACGAGATCCGCGACCGGGTGATGAAACTGGTCCCGGCGTTCGACCTGGTGCAGTACCTCAACCAGACCGGGGCGTTCAACCGCGTGCGGGCCGACCGGTCGATCCACATGGACGAATCGCTCTCGCCGCTGGACCGCCAGCGCCGCCAGATCGAGCGCGACCTGACGAACGTGACGTGGCTGGCCGACGCCGCGGACGAACTGGGGCGGATGCTCGACGAGTGCCTGGTCGCGCTGGACGGCGGCCCGAAACGGACGCGCGACCCGGCGACGCCGGCAGAGATGGGAACCGGGTGCATGGGGCCCTCGGTGCGCGTCACGAGCGAGCGCCTGCGCGTCGGGGCGGTCATCCCGGTAGATCCGGAGCGGACCGGCCTGGGCGTGGCGCGCGACCTGGGAGCGCCGGTGGCCCTCGGGCGCAACGCGCTGCGTCTGACCCTGGAACGCCTGGCACGCTGCACGCGGCTGGATGGCGCGCTGATCGTCACGCACGACGTGGAACGGGCCAGGGCGCTGGTTGGCGGCCCGGTCCCGGGGCTGAAGGTCGAGTTCGCCGCGACGGAGGCGCCGCTGCTGGCGTGGCGTGCCGCGGCACTGCGCGGGGCGCGCCTGTGGTCGGCCTCGTCGTGGCGCGCCGGCCTCGGCGGCATGACCTGCTTCGACGAGGTCTGCGACGCCGCGCCCATGACCGCGGCGATGGAGCGGGCGGGGATCGATGCAGCGCTGCTCGTCGGGCCGGACTGGTGCCTGGTGGACCCTGTGCTGTGCGATACGGTAATCGAGCGGTGCCTGGAGCAACCGACGGTGTACCGGCTGACATTCTCGCAGGCCCCGCCGGGGCTAGCCGGGTGCGTGATCGCACGCTCGCTGATGCAGGACCTGGCCCGCTCGCAGCGCCAGGCTGGCCCGCTGGGCTCGATCGGCAGCCTGCTGGGGTACGTGCCGGTGGCGCCGGTGCTGGACATTATCGCCGGGCCGATGTGCGCGACGGTCGAACCGGTGGTGCGCGATGCGCAGGCGCGGTTCATCGTGGACAGCGCGGCGGGGCGCGCCATGCTGGCCCGGGCGCTGGCGGCGCTGGGCGACGGGCTGCTGGAGGCACCGGCACGCGCGCTGGTTGATGCGCTCGCCACCGAGGCGCACGACGAGCCGGCCCCGGCGCAGCTGATCCTCCAGGTCTGCGGGGAATCCCTCGTGCGGCTCGATCCGCTCGGGCTGAGCGCGAACCCGGGACGCGCGCCCGCCATGCCGCCGGAACTGGCCGAACGCATCATCGCCGAGTACGGTGCGTCACGCGACGACGCGGCCCTGACCATTGGCGGGCCGTGCCCGGGCGCGGGCGATCCGTTGGCCCACCCGCACGCCATCAAGATCCTGACGATGGCTCGCCGGCGCGCCGTGGCCGGCGTGCATCTTCGCACGAACCTGCTGTGCGAGCGGTCCATGGTTGATGCGATCCTCGAGGCCGCGCCGGACATCGTCAGCGTGGACCTGTGGGCGGACACGCCGGCGGCCTACGAGCGCGTGACGGGTGTTGACGGATACGCCAGGGCGCTCGGGAACCTGGAGCGGCTGCTGGCGGGGCGCACGGCTCCCCATGGACCGGGCACGCTGCCCACGCCGTGGATCGTCCCGCGGATCGCGCGCTGCGACGCGGCGTACGAGGACATCGAGCCGTTCTATGACCGCTGGATCATGGCCGCCGGCGCCGCCGTCATCGACCCGCTGCCGGGTCAGCCCCCCGCCCCCCCAGAGCCGCGCCTCACGCCGCTGCCCAAGCCAGCGACGGCCGCGCGGCGCGACTGGCGGCAGCGGATGTTCGTGCTGGCTGGCGGGACCGTGCCGGCACGCGAACTGGCGCCGGAGACGTCACCGCCGCTCGGCACACTGGCGGATCAGAGCATGCGCGAGGCATGGGCCCGGCTGCTGGCCCACCGGCGGGCCATCCACGCCGAGCACGGCGATTCCCACCTCGACCTGGTCACCGGCTATTGAATCCCACGATGCCAACCGCGGGCGCTCAGCCGAACGATCCTGCGTCCATGCCGCCCGCCGGCGCGCTGGCGCTCATCCTCGGGCGGGCCGGCAGCAAGGGCGTACCGGGCAAGAACGCGGCGGTGGTCGCCGGCCGGCCGTGCATCGCCTGGACGATCGACGCGGCCCAACGCTCGCGTCACGTGGCCCGCGTCATCGTGTCGACCGACGACTCGACGATCAAGCAGGTCGCCCGGTCGATGGGCGCGGTGGTCGTCGATCGGCCCGCGCCGCTGGCGACCGACGAGGCGGCGGTGGATGACGCGGCCCGCCACGCTGTCGGGGCAGTCGATCCGGCCGGTGCTCCCGCGCAGCCCGTCGTGATCCTCTATGCCAATGTGCCGGTACGCCCCGCCGGGTTGATCGACCGGGCGGTCGAGCGGCTCGCCCGGGCCGGAGCCGATTCCGTTCAGTCCTACGGGTCCGTGGGCAAGCATCACCCCTGGTGGACCATCCGGATCGATCAGGAGACGGGGCGCGTGGGGCCGTGGGAGGGGGATGTCCTGTTTCACGGCGTGTACCGGAGACAGGACCTTCCCCCCGCGTACGTGCCCGACGGCGGCGTGATGGTGGTCACGCGGCGGGCGCTCATGCGGCAGATCCCCGGCGTGCCGCCCGGGCCCCATGCCTTTCTGGGTCTCGACCGGCGCGCCGTGATCAACCCCGAGGGATCGGTCATCGACATCGACGTGACGATCGACCTGCTGGTGGCCGACGCCGCGCTGAGACAGGCCGGGGCGCCGGCGCGGGGTGAACGATGAGAATCGGCTCGCGAATCATCGGCTCCGCCGAGCCCCCATACACCATCGCCGAGATCGGCGTCAACCACGACGGGTCGGTGCAGCGGGCGCTCGAACTGGTCGATGCCGCGGCCGGCGCCGGGGCCGACGCGGTCAAACTCCA
>JBGPGM010000064.1:0-8600 GCA_041483855.1 Phycisphaerae bacterium
CCTTGCGCCCCGGGTTGGGCTTCCAGCCCAGATCGTCGGCCTCCTTCAACAGCCGCTCGGCAAGGCCGGGCGGCAGGCCCTCGCGGATGATCCGGTTCGCCTGTCCGCGGTCGAGGATCATGCACATCCACACCGTACCGACGTCGGGCGGGACCGCGCTCGGGCCATGGACGGCCACGGCGATGTTCATGGCGGGCAGGTCAGGGCTGTTCTCCGGTAGGTACGAAATGACCAGCCCCCGGCCCTGCGGATCGGCCTTGACCGGCACGGACACCGACGCCGCGAGCGATACGGCGGACATGCTCGACGAGTAAACGTACTCGTGGCACGGAGTACCGCCCGCGGCTGCGAAGCGGTCGTAGAACTGCTTGACCGGCAGTGTGCGGTAGAGGACGAACCAGCCTGCGGCGGTGACCGTGGCGATCAACGCTGCGGGCAGGCCGGACCTGGCCAGCCGCTGAAGGCGTGCCGCTGCCGTCAGCAGGAATGCGAGCCGAAAACGCGAACCATCGGCGGGCTCGCCGCACTCCGGGCACCGCGTGATGGCCTCACTGCCCCGGTCGTACCCGCACGATGCGCACATCAAGTCGGTCTTCTCGACTGTCTGGAACCAGAAGGCGCGGACAAGCCAGCGGACCCCAAGGAACAGCCCCGTCGTCAGAGCGGCGGCTACCACGCTCGCGACGGGCAGCGCGGGAAGCAGGACCTTGGACAAGATCGCGCCGGCGTCAGGGCTGCGGTACACGGCAGCAGCAACGCTGGCGACCACGAGCCCGGCGGTGTAGCCGAGCGCCGCGACCACGTGGGGGCGGACTCGGTGCGTGATCCGGCCGAGGATCAGCGCCAGGACTGCTGCCGGCAACAGATAGGTACCGAGGTTGATCGAGACCTGTACCGCCATGCTGAAGCGGGGCAGCCAGCCCGGGGCTGTCTGAACGAAGGCCACCAGCATGCACCACGCCAGTGCGCCCGCCAGCACGGACAGCGATGCAAGCCCGCGTGAACGGTACGGAGGCACGACGCGGACGCCCGACGCTGCCATAGAGCAATCTTTGGCGATCCACGCCGGGCGTGCCGGCGAGGATGTGGTTTACCTCGATCCGCCCGCGCCGATCTTCAGCGGCGGGTTGAGGCGGCCCATCGAGACGTTGCCCACCGCGAAATCGGTCAGGTTCGCGTGCTGCGTGACGCGGAAGAGGAGGATGAACTCCTGGTCCGGGCGGCTGACGGAGGGGCCGCCCTTGGGCAGGTCCTCCTCGTTGGCCAGGGACTGGATCTCCTTGCCGGGGGTAAAGCGAATGTGCACCTCGGTCGAGTCGCGGTAGATGTAGCCGATCGCCCGGTAGCGTACGCCCGCCTGGTCCACCAGCACGGGGGCCTCGGTGCGGTCGATGGCCTGGGCCGCGGGGTTGTAGACGAGGCTGAGCTTGGACTTGAGGCTGACGTCGACCTGGACGATGACGGTGTCCTCGGTCTTGAGGAAGGCGCGGACCTGGAGCTGGCGGTCCAGGCCGCGGTTGCCTTCCACTTCGTTCTTGCGGAACAGGCCGGTGCCGCCGGTGATGAGGTTTTTTTCGTCCACCTCGAGGCCCTTCTCCTGGCCCTTGACGATGGTGCCCATGCCGATGGTGTCGTTGACGACGATGGGGCTGTTCTCGGTGGTCTTGATGACGAAGGCCTTGGAGCGGTCGAGCGTTCCGCCCTGGACGGCGCCCTTGACGAACAGGGTCTTGTCGAGGATGGCCTTGTCGCGGGCCGCGGGGTCCGGGAACGCGTTGAGCAGCTGGGCGGGCCACTTGGCGCGCACGCCGCGGACGGCGAGGCCGATCGCCTCGTACCCGCGTGGGACGAGGAACTCGAAGGCCATGATGGGGTCCTCGCCGCCGCCGACGGAGGCGATGAAGGCGTCGGAGGACTCGAACTTCCAGCGGGCGTAGTCGACCTTGTCGGGCTTGGTCTGGTTGGCCTGGCTGACCATGGCGACGGGCTGGAAGCCGAGGGTGGAGCCGTCGGGGGCGCTGCAGATGAGGCGGACCTGGGCGCTGCCCATGATGATGCGGCCTTCCCTTTCGCGGGCGCCGCCGTGGAACTTGAGGACGTAGCCCTCGAGGTAGGAGTTGGGGCTGACGCGCTCGCCGTTGAGGTAGACGGCGCTCTTGTTGGAGGCGGGGCTGAACGAGTCGTTGAGCAGGTCGTGGATCTTGAGGTCCTTGGTCTTGGGGTCGCGGATGTCCTGGGCGACGGTGTACCTGCCGACGAACTCGAAGTCCTTGGGGCGGATCGTCTGCTTGGACCGCCCCTCGTCGAAGTTAACGCGCAGGAGCGGCCCCTCGTCGATCAGGTCCGGGTGCCACCTGGCCAGCGGCTCGGGGGTGCTCAGGGCGCGCTGGCTGACCATGCTGTAGAACGCCGCGGTCATCCGGTCGGTGGGGATCCACAGCGATTCCTTGTGGACGAGGCCCCCGGTGGCGGAGTCGTACTGGACGGGCTTGAAGTAGACGAACTCGGTGGGCAGGCGGAGATAGCCGACGGACAGGAGGAGGATGCCGGTGGTGATGACGCCGGAGACGACGCCGCACGCGCCGCCGCCGACCAGGTTGGAGATGCCGTCGAGGTCGACGTTGGCGGGCAGGAGCTTGTCCAGGGGCAGGCGCAAGAGGATGAGACTGACGACGAAGGGCATGGCCAGCGACACGCCCCAGGAGATGTCGATGATGTACTGCTTGGACGCGGTGCTCAGGATCCAGTACGCCAGCGGCTCCCACGCCGCGAAGGCGATGGCCCCGGCGATGATCACGCAGAGCATGTGCAGGAGGGCGGAGTAGAACCCGCGCGAAGCCCACATGTAGCCGATCACGCCGATCAGTCCGATGACAATGAGGCTCAGGGTCATGGGCGGGCTCCGGTCGGAGGGGCGGGGGCGGGCTCGGGCGCCGAGGGCGCGGCGGCCGCGGCCGTGGACTGGGGCGCGCCGGCGCTGGCCGCGGCGGCGGAATCGGGGGCGGCGGTGACGCGCATGACTTCCTCGACGCTGGTCACGCCGTCGATCGCCCGGCGGATCGCGGCCTGCTGGATCGTGGGCAGTTGCTTCTTGCGCAGCTGGGCCCGCAGGGCCGGCAGGTTCCCGGAGACGATCAGTTCGCGCTCCTCGGGGCCGATCTGGTAGACCTCGAAGACGCCGATCTGGCCCTTGTACCCGACGCCCTGGCACACCGGGCAGACCTCCGGCTTGTTCTTGATCAGCACCTGCCCGCCCTTCTTGAACAACTGCTGGATCTTGCCCTCGGGAATCCCCAGCTTCTTGAGCATCTCCGGCGAGGGCGGGTAGGGCACGCGGCAGTTGGCGCACAGCCGGCGCACCAGTTTTTGCGCCAGCACCCCGTGCAGGGCGTTGCCCGCGTGCTTGTTGTCCGCCACGGCCTTGACCCACGCCTGCACGGCGCCCAGCGCGCTGTCGGCCTTGATGCTCACGTACACGCGGGTCCGCTCGTGATCGGCACGGGCGATCTCCTTGGCGGTGTTGGCGTCGGGCAGTTCGGCGACCGCGACGACGTCCGGGTCGCGGCGCAGGACCGACCGGACGGTTGTGCTGAACTCCGCGGCCTCCTTTTCGGGCTCAAACTTGTTCAGGCGGATGCCCTCCAGCCCGGCCTGGGGGTCCATCTCGACGGTCTGCACGTTGGAGGTGTAGGCGTCGTGCATGGTGAGCACGGAGTACAGGGTCGTCGTGCGCCCGCCGTCGGGCGGAGCCGCGAGCACCACGACACCCTTCTCCTCCTTGGTGATCGCCGTCAACTCGGCCATCTGGGCGTCGAGCAGGCCCAGGTCGGCGGGCTTGCGCTTGACCGCCTGCTCCGGGTTGAACAGCAGCGTCAGGCGCATGCCGCCGGCCGCGCCGATGCTCGTCACACGCACGTTGTGCTTGGTCATCTCGTGCTCGATGGTGACGGTGTCCTGGAGCTTGCGGCGGCGATCGGCAACATCGAGCCTGGCCGCGCCCTTCCAGAAATCCATGATCTTGAGGGCGCTGGCCGCGGGCATGGTGTCGCCCGCCTGGCGCACGCCGTCGATGAGGAAGGCGACGCCGTACATCCCGTCCTTGCCGGCGGGTCCGATGTCCGTCTGGCTGGCGCGCTGCTCCAGGGAGCTAAGGAAAATGCTCTCGGCAGCGGCCCGCACCTCGTACTCCGGCGTGTCCGCCTGCGGGGCGACGACCAGTGCCTTGTCCGGGCCCTTGATGACCAGGGAAACCTTGGCCTGGAGCTTGGCAGCCCGGCGGGCCTCGCGGGCCGCGACCATCTTGGACATGTCCAGGCGGATGTGGAACTGCTCGGGGACCCGTTCGTCGCGATTGGCGACGACGGCGTAGACGAGAAGGTCGGCGGCCAGGATCACCAGGGCGGCGCCCCAGGACGCCAGGAACGCCCAGTCGCCGGCGACGGGCATGAGGAAGAAGGCGGCGATGGCGGCGACGCCCGCGCACATGTGCCCCAGGTTCCAGTGCCGGCGGGCGAGGTGGAACTGGGCGGCGTGCTTGTCGTAGATCCTGGACACGACCCACGCCCACGGCCCAAGGGTGATCAGCAGCAGCAGCGGCTTCCACCACGAGACGAGCACGAAGCCGCCGGCGGCGAGCGAGAGCACGGAATCAGAAGGGATTGCGGGGATGGGCATGCCGATCACGGCCTCACGGGAAAGGGGTTGTCCGGGCTGCCTGGTGCGGCAGGTCCGCGCGCCCGGGAATGGACAAACATAGCGTAGTCCGGGGGGCCGGGGCAACGCGATGCGGGGCAGGAGGGGGCACGGGCGGGGCGCGTGGCCGGCGGCCCGGCCCCGGGGACGCCCTGAGGCAGCGACGGCGGGCGGCTATCCCAGGCGCTTGAGGCGCATGGTCAGTTCGTCGGCGTTGGGGGCCGCCTCCATGGCGACGCGCATGTGGATGTATTCTTCTTCGACGCGGCTGACCAGGGACTCGTTGAAGTCGCACATACCGACCTGGCGGGCCTCGACCGACTTGAGGTACTCGCGGAGTTCGCCTTCGCGCCCTTCGAGGATGTGCTTGCGCACGACGCTGTTGTTGATCAGGATCTCCAGGGCGGGGATGCGGTGGATGTCGGCGTGGAGCGTGGGCAGCAGTTTCTGGTAGACGAACGCGCGCATCTGGTAGGCCAGGATCTTGCGCACCTGCTCCACCTCCTCGGGCGGGAACAGGCCGTAGATGCGGCTGAACGTGCCGGTGGTGGAGGAGGCGTGGATGGTCCCGAAGACCAGGTGGCCGGTCTCGGCGGCGTGCAGCGCGGCCTCGAAGGTCTCCTGGTCGCGCATCTCGCCGACCAGCACGACGTCCGGGTTCTCGCGGACCAGGGCACGCAGCGCGATCTTGAAGTTCAGGCAGTCGATGCCGATCTCGCGCTGGTTGATCGTCGCCTTCTTGTCCTTGAAGATGTACTCGATCGGGTCCTCGATCGTCACGATGTGCACGGGCTTGCGCTCGTTGACGTAGTCGAGCATCGCCGCGATCGTCGTGCTCTTGCCCGAGCCGGTCACGCCCGAGAGCAGGACGATCCCCTGGGGCTGCATGGCGATGTCGGCCATGATCGGCGGCAGGTACAGATCGTCGAACTTGCGGATGTTGCTGGTGATCAGGCGGGCGGCGACCGAGAGCTTGCCGCGGGCCTGGAAGAGATTCACGCGGAAACGGTGCTCCTCGTCGTAGTCGTAGGCGAAGTCCACCGACCCGAGCTTGTGCAGGTCCTGGACCTGCTCTTCGGTGAGGATGTGCTGGGAGATGGAGAGGAACTCATCGAGCGAGATGGGCTCCGCGTCGAGCGTCTTGAGCGCCCCGCGCAGGCGGAGGACCGGCGCCTTGCCGGTCTTGAGGAGCAGGTCCGAGGCGTCGAACTTGATCGCCGCCTTGAGGAACGATCCGAACCGCGTCTCGTGCGGGTCGTGCTTGCGATCGGGGTCCAGGCTCACGTGCCCGGAGACCGCTTCGCTGGTCTGGGAGTCGGTCTCGACGCTCGTCGAAATGCCACCGTTCTTTCCCGGCGCACGCGGGCCGGCCGCACGACCGTTCGCCACGCCGTTGCCCTCCGCCGGCCGGGACGATGAACTCTCGGTCGCAGCGGCGGGCGGGGCGGGGCGCTGGGTCGGTGAACTCACGGGACCTCTCCGTCCCCGGTGGACGGCACGCCCTCATACTACCAGCGCCCCGGGGATTCGGCGCTGGCAAGGCCGTGAACAAACGACTCCGGCGCGATCGGGGCAGCGCCGGCGGACGGGGCAGCCGCCGGTGGTTGGCCGGGTGCGGCGGGGACGGGTTGGGCCCGCGACCGGTGCGTGGCGTCCGGGCCGCGCACAACGGGTCCCCATTCGCTGGCCCATCGGGGTTGGTTCCCGAGTGCGCCCCGCCGTCCGGCGTCCGTCGCGGCGTCGCCGTCGGGCGGGCGTGCGGCGCGGGGAATCCTGCACCAATCATTCTCCGTACGACGGTGGGACGTGCGCTCCGGGCGCGCGTTCGACGCTGTGCTCTCCAAGGAAAAGGCCCGCGCCGTCGCCGGCGCGGGCCTCTCTGGTCGTCCGATTCCCGTCCGTTCGTGCCGGGCGGGCGGTAGCGTCGCGATCAGCAGCCGGCGGGCGGGGTGAAGAAGCAGGTGAGGAAGTCGAAGAAGTCCTGGCTGTTGGTCACGCCGTCGTTGTTGAAGTCGGCATTGCCGGCGAAGAACGAGGTCAGGAAGTCGAAGAAGTCCTGGCTGTTAAGCGAGCCGGAGTGGTTCCAGTCGCACGGGCATTGCGGGCCGCAGGTGATGGTCAGCCAGTAGCTGTTCTGCGCCGTGTCGCACGGGATGCCGGTGAAGCCGATGGTCGAGGCGAACGCGTAGTACGTGCCGGCGCCGACCGCTTGCGTGAGGGTCGAGTTTGTGCATGGAGTCGGGTTGTCCTGCAACTGGATGATCGACGCCGGGCAGACGGCGTTGAGCAGGATCAGCCGCATGGGGAACAGCCCGAACCCGTGGAGGGTGATGTTCGAGGGCGACGACACCGTGAAGCGGTACCAGTCCGTGTCCCGGGTCCCGCCGTCCGCCCAGGCGGTGCCGAGGAAGGTTTGACCGCACGCCGCGGCCCGGAAGATGTTGGGCGTGGAGTTGCACCCGCCGTTGGTGTCGGAGCCGCACGCCTCGTTCTCGGCCAGGGCGCCGGCCGGCGGCGTGAGGACGAAGGTGACGTGCAGGACGAAGGGTCCGGGCGTGACGGTGCTGAACTTGGAGACACGGATCTTGACGGTCTGGTTGGCGATGAGCGTGACCTGGACGGCCGAGTCGCGCAGGATGCCCATGTCGAGGCCCAGACAGGCGTTGGCCGGGAGGCCGCCGGAGGACCAGTCGTCGTTGCAGGCCAGTTCGATGCCGCCGATGCAGGATGTCCGGATGCTGAGCACGGTGTCCATGCCGGTGTCCTGGCCGCCCATGTCGTGCGTGCCACAGGTGTTGACCGAGAGCACGCCCGCGGCGCAGGCGGTGAAGGAGTACCACGCATCGGCCTGGGCCGCCGAGGCGCCGCAGCTGGCGGTGCCGTCGTTGGTGGCGTTGACGAGCGTGCCGTTGAAGGTGCCGCCGCTGGAGACGTCGATGGCGTTGGCGCAGGCGTCGTTGCCGGGCACGCAGGTGATGCTCATGGTGCCGCTGCCCGTAGACCCGACGAACCCGCCGACCCGGATGAGGAACTGGTCGCCGGTCGTCGCCGCGAAAGTGATCTGCGACTGCAGGCCGCAGGAGGAGTCGTCGTCGCAGGCGACTTCACGGCCGAGGGTCGCGGGGCAGGTGAAGCCGGTGTAGGCGGCCAAGGTCGTGTCGTAGCTGCTGCCACAGAGGCTCACCGTCACGGGTCCGGTGCATGTGGCGGTGTAGCGGTACCAGATGTCTCTGCCGAACCCGCCGCAACTGGCCGGACCATCGGTGCAAGCGCCGACGGTGCTGAATGCCGTGGGGCCGGTGCCGGCCACAATGGCGCTAGCGCAGTCGTCGTTACTTGGGTTGCAGGCCAGCGGGGTGATGGTAAACGTGCCGCTGCCCTCGGCCGTCTGGCTGTAGGAGCCCAGGCGGATGAAGTAGTCGGCGCCGGCGGTGGCGGCGAAGTCGACCTGGGTCTGCAGGCCGCAGAAGTCGTCGTTGCAGGCGATCGCCGTGTTGACCGTGGTGGGGCAGGCGTTGTAGATGGCGATCTTGGTGTCGAGCGTGGTGCCGCCGCAGGTGCTGACGCGGACAGTACCGCTGCACGGCGCGATGTAGCGGTACCAGATGTCGCTGAAGATCTGGGCGCTGCCGGCCGCGTTGCAGACGGTCTGCTCGTTGGGGCCGTCGTTGTCCGCGCCGATGTTTGACCACGCGATCGGGTTGTCGCACTGCGACACGGTGGTCGCGCTAGCGCAGTGGTCGTTGGCCGGGCCCGGGCAGGCGGGCTGGCTGACGGTGAGGAACAACACGGCGTTATCGTCTTGATTGCTTTCAGTTTCCGGCCAGCTCAGTGCGCCGGAAAGACTCGGGGCCGCGCGGAGAGGGGTCGTAATGACGAAGTCAGAATTGATCGCCCGCATCGCTGAA
>JBGPGM010000065.1:0-8558 GCA_041483855.1 Phycisphaerae bacterium
CTGATCGAGAAACCCGTCGTCAGCCAGGTCAAACTGCGCCCCAGCCGCGAATGGCTCAGGCAGAACCTGGGCCAGATGTTCCACGACCCGGTGCACATCGACGAGAGCGACGTGGAGCGCGTGCACGCGTGGGTGAACGACCGCGACGGGGCCCGGGCGATGGTGCGGCTGAGCAAGTCGGCGCGCCTGGACCGCCTGGCCGATCGCCTATCGAAGATCTCGGCGCCGGCCCTGCTCGTCTGGGGCCGCCAGGATGTCATTACCCCGCCCGAGGCCGCCGAGGAGTTCCTCGCCCGCCTCCCCGACGCCCGCATCCACTGGCTCGACCGCTGCGGGCACGCGCCGCAGGTCGAGCGCCCCGGCGAGTTCGCCGCGGCCATCGTCGCGTTCCTGGACGAACTTGGGCGCCGGGGCGCGCCCCAATGAACCGCGCCGGGCGCCAGCGGAGTGCGCCCCGGGCGAGGGCGTGAACATGCCCCGGTGGACGGCGCTGGTGGGGGCGGGGCTGCGGCTGCGGGTGGCGCGCCGCATCCGGCGGCTGGCCGACACCGCCTACTGGACGCTCAACACCGGCGCGATCCAGCGGGCCCAGTTGCGCCGCCTGCTCGCCCGCGCCAAGGACACCGAGTTCGGGCGTGCCCACGGCTTCGCCCGCCTGGCGCACCTGGACGACCGGCAGATCGTCTCTGCCTACCGCGCCGCCGTGCCGCTCGCCGACTACGCCGCGTTCCGTCCCTTCATCGATCGCATGCGCGACGGCGGCGAGCCGGACGTCCTCTGGCCCGGGCGCGTGATGGACTTCGCCCAGACCAGCGGCACCACCGCCGGCGACAAGTACATCCCGGTCTCCCGCCAGATGCTCCGGTCCAACTTCCTGGCCTCGCTCGACATCTTCGCCGCCGCCGACCGCTTCGGCGTATCGCTGCCGTGGGTCACCAGCGGGCGGGTGCTCTTCCTGGGCGGCTCGACGGACCTGAAGGTCAACCAGCACGGCATCCGCACCGGGGACCTCTCGGGCATCGTCGCCCCGCTGCTCCGCTGGCCCGCGTCGGCCGTGTACCTGCCCGGGCGCGACATCGCCCTGATGGCCCACTGGCCCAGCAAGATCGACGCGATGGCCCAGCGCTGCATCGACCAGGACGTGCGGATGGTCTGCGGGATGTGCTCGTGGGCCCTGGTGCTCTTCGAGCGGGTGCTGGCGCTGGCACGCCAGCGCGACCGGGCCGGCGCCGCCATCCGCGATATCTGGCCCAACTTCCGCCTCTTCGTCCACGGCGGCGTCAAGTACGCGCCCTTCGACCAGCGGATACGCCAGGTCTATTCCGGCGCGCCCGACGGCCCCGACATCCCCTGCCGCCTGGAGTTGTACCCCGCCAGCGAGGGGTTCATCGCCATCCAGGACACGCCCCGCGACCCCGGCCTCCGCCTCCTCTCCGACATCGGCATCTTCTACGAGTTCGTGCCCCTCGAGCAGATCGACCGCCCCGACGCCGCGGCCTACACGTGCGACACCGTCGAGCCGGGCCGGCGCTACGTCGTCGTCATGTCCACCTGCGCCGGCCTCTGGCGCTACATCATCGGCGACGTCGTCGAGTTCGACACCATCCCGGCTGGTCCCGACGGCGCGGCCCGGCCCGGCGCCGGCCCTTGCCGCCTGCGCATCGTCGGCCGCCACCGTCATTTCATCAACGCCTTCGGTGAGAACCTGATCGTCGAGCACGTCGAGAACGCCGTCGCCGCCGCGGCCGCGCAGACCGGCCTGGTCGTCGGCGAGTTCTCGGCCGCGCCGGTGTACCCCGGCGACGGCCGCCGAGCCGGCCTGGAACTGGTCGTGGAGATCGACGCGCGGGCAGTGGGGGGGGAGAGTGCCCCGACGCCCCGGGCCATCGCCGCGTTCGCCGCGGCCTTCGATGAGTCGCTCCAGGCCCAGAACGCGGACTACACCACCAAGCGGACCGGCGACCTGGGGATGGCACCGCCCACGATCTCCATCGCCCCGCTGGGCACGTTCCACCGATGGATGGAGGCCCAGGGCAAGCTCGGCGGCCAGCACAAGTGCCCGCGCTGCGCCAACCACCGCGACATCGTCGACAGCGTCCTGGCAACCGGCCAGAGCCCCGAGCGCCGGCGAGAGTTGTCGCCCGTGCCCCCGCCCGGCGCCTGAAAAGGCAAGCCCGCACATCGGACCAGCCGACGATCAACGGACAGGCGCCGGGGCGCCCACCCCTCGCTCACCGCTCACCCGAGGCCCACCGATGTCCACCCAGCAGGCCGTCTCACCCAACTACCGCTACTGGCAGGAGCACGGGCGAGAGTGGGTCGCCGAGTACGCCAAGCGGAAGCGGCAGGGCGCCAAGTACCACATCGTCGAACTCATGATCGCCGATTACATGCTCCACCACGCCCCGGCGACCGTCCTGGAGTACGGCTGCGGCACGGGCCGGCACCTCAAGTACCTCTCCCGCACGCCCGGCATCGACATCCACGGCTATGACCAGAGCCCCACCATGATCGAGGGCATCCGCCAGTGGGCCAGCCCCGAATGGTTCGCCGGCCACGTCACTCTGGGCGAGCCCATTGGCCGGCTGCCCTACGACGACGCCCAGTTCGACATCGTGTACACCGCGTCCGTGCTCGTCCACATCCGGCCCGAGGACCTGCCGACCGTCCTGCGCGAAATGGCCCGCGTCTGCCGCGGCCACCTCCTGCACCTGGAATCGCGCCCGACCCCGGGAGGGACGGCCTTCGACCCGACGCACGACGGCTGTTGGCGGCACGACATCGTCGCGGCGTATCGCGGGCTGGGCCTGACGTGCCACGACGTAACGCTGGAGCACTCCGGCCAAGGGGCGTTCCGCGTGGTCGTTGGGGGAGCGGGGATCGGGGCCGAGCCGCGTTTCACGTGGTCGCCGGTGATGCTCGCGCTCTACGAGCAGATGAAGGCGGATCTGGACACGCCGGCCTGAGCCGCGCCGTATCCGCGTGCTCCCCGCTTGCCGAGGCGAACCCGGGCATTTCCTCAAGAAACCCCTTGTTCCGGCGGTAGCGACTTGTTACCGTGAACCGCCATGGCCATTGGCCGGCTTGCCCGTGCCGGTGCCTGTACCTGAATAGGAGAGAGCCAATGACTACCACCTCGTCGTTTCGGGTTGCTGTCCGCCCTCCCGTCTCCGCCCTGCTGACCGCCGTCTGGTGGGCGGGGGTGGCGGGTGGAGTGGGGGCTGGGGTGGGGGGGGTGGGGGGTTCGATCGCCGCCGCCCAGACCACGTTCCAGCACGATTACGGCACGACCTTCGGCCCCGCCGCGGCCGAGACGGCCTATTCCCTCGAGCAGACCGCCGACGGCGGGTACATCCTCGCCGGCGACCGGGTGCTTCCCACTCCCGACCGCCAGATCTACGCCATCAAGACCGACCAGTACGGCATCGTGATCTGGGACCGCATCATCGCCAGCGCCGGCTTCGATACCTGCAACAGCGTCCGGCAGACCACCGACACCGGCTACATCCTCGGCGGCGAGAGCAACGGCCTGGCGGGCTCCCCGCTCGGCCTGCTCCTGGTCAAGCGCGATCCCGCGGGCAATCCCACCTGGTCCAAGGTCTACAGCGGCACGGCCTTCACCACCAACCCGGCCAACGGCGGGACCGTCGTGCGCGAACTGGCCGCCGGCAGCCCCGGCGGCGGGCCGGGGTACATCGCCATCGGGCGCAAGCAGGGGCTCACCATCGGTATCCAGGGAGGCGTGCTCCTGCGGACCGACCCCGCCGGAACCACGATCTTCAACCGCGCCTACTTCGACGGCCGCTTCGCCGCCACCGGCACCGGCTACACCGATTTCACCGACGTGCGCCAGAACGCCGACGGCTCCTTCACCATCCTCGGCTCCACAGGCTCGCTCACCCCGCCCCCCACGGCGCCCCGCGAGATCCTCCTCCTCCGCGTCGATCCCGCCGGCAACGTCATCTGGGCACGAACCTACGGCCAGCCCGGCGACGGCTACCTGGGCACCGGCCTCGAGGCCGCGGCCAACGGCGACTTCGTCTTCACCGGGCCCTACAGCCCCGCGGTCGGGCCGACAGGGACGTTCATCTACCGCACCAACAGCGCCGGCATCCCGTTCTACGAGCGTCGCTACCCCATGTTCGACGACGCCGCGTCGATCCGGGAGAACTCGCTGGGCAACCTGGTCATCACCATGTCGCAGGTTGACGGCGGCATCATGTTGACGAACGCCGCCGGCATCGCGACCTTCTCGTGGCTCTACGGCGGCACGGGGCTGGACCGTGCGCTGGAGGCGGTGCCGACCGCCGACGGCGGCTACGCCGTCGCCGGTTTCACGAACTCCTTCACCGGTAGCCAGGATTTCTACTTCATCAAGACCAACATCAGCGGCTTCGACGGGTGCAACGAGTCCAAGGTCCACCCCATGCCCCTCAGCCCGCAGCCGCAGACCCGCGTCATCGACATGATCATCCTCCCTAACCCCGGCGAGGCGCCGCTGCCCATGGTCTCGACACCCGACCAGGCCCTGGACCGCGTGCTGTGCCTGCAGCGCGGCTGCGACGACCCGCCGAACAACATGGTCCTCTGGCTCCCCTTCGACGAGGCGGCCGGCCCCACCGCCCGCAACATCGCGGGCGGCAACAACGGCACCCACACCAACGGCCCGACCGTGACGGCCTCCGGCGAGGTCGGCCGCGCGCTCTGCTTCGACGGGGTCAACGACTACGTGCAGGTGCTCACCTACCCGCAGATCAACGTCGGTCAGGGGAACTTCTCCATCGACGCCTGGGTCATGCGGGCCCCCAACGACGCGGGCGTGCGCATCATCGTCGATAAGCGCCAGGAAACCACCTTCCCCGTCGTCATCGGCTACTCCTTCTTCCTCTTCAACGGCAACCTCGCCTTGCAACTCGCCGACGGCACGTTCTTCAACTACATCTCCACCGCCCTGGTCCCCCTGGACAACCAGTGGCACCACGCGGGCGTGACCGTCCAGCGCAACAGCGCCACCGGGGGCCAGTTCTACCTCGACGGCAGCCCGGTCAGCGCCCCCTTCAACACCTCCACCCACAACGGCTCCCTCTCCAACGGCTTCCCGCTCCGCGTCGGGTCCCGCTCCTCCTCAGTCTCGGGCATCTTCCTCGGATGCATCGACGAGGTCGAACTCTTCCGTCGCGTCCTGGCGCCCACCGAGATGCTGGAGATCTTCCGCGCCGGCGCGGCCGGCAAGTGCAAGCGCGAGTGCCAGGCCACCTGGGACGCGCCCTTCTGCCTCAACGTCAATCTCATCAACGTCACCGACTGGATCTGCAACTACGGCGCCACCCCGCAGCAGTACAACTACTGGTTCCAGGGCCTCCCCGTCGGCCCGGGCTGCACCATCGCGGGGCCGACCTCCTTCACCATCCTCAGCGCCAACCCCATCACCGTCGCCCCCGGCACCTGCGCGCCCGTCGTGGTGCAGATCGCCCGCCCCGTCGGCATGAACGCCGCCGGCCAGGTCGCCTGCTACCAGATGTTCTGCCAGCCCGTCAGCAACCCCAGCGACATCTTCAGTTGCCGCGGCAGCGTGCAGGACCGTCGCGACTGGTGCGTGGGATTCCCGTTCCCGGACTTCACGCTCGTTGGCCTCCAGGCCGCCGACGTCGGCCCGATCCGTGTGACGAACACGGGCAGCCCTTCGGGAATGCTCACGTACCGCGCCGCGGTCATGGGGCCGGACATGCACCCGGATATGCAGGCCGTGCGCCTCAACGGCCTGCCGCCCGGCGAGCCCGTGACCGGCACGCTCACACTCGCGCCAGGCGGCGCGACGACGATCCCGATGATGGCCCAGTTCGCCCTCGACGAGCCATTCGGGGCCTACACCATCGTCCTGGAGGCCGACACCGACGGCGACGGCGTGCCCGAGCCCCTCGCCTCGGTCCGCCTCACCAACGTGATCCCGCCGGCCTGCGCCGCGGACTGGAACGGCGACGGGACCGTCAACAGCCAGGACTTCTTCGACTTCCTCGCCGCCTTCTTCCGCGGCGACGCCGACTTCAACTTCGACGGCGTCACCAACTCCCAGGACTTCTTCGATTTCCTGACCGCGTTCTTCTCCGGCTGTCCGTGAGCCGCGCCCGTCGCCGCGCCTCACTCCCCCCACACCATGGCCCGACCTTCGCGGCCCCGCGGTGACACCGCGATCGTGCGTCCGGCTCCGGTTCGGCCTGTGCCCGGCTCTGTCGCGCGTAGCATCCACCGGCCGCCGAGTCGCCGGTCGAGTTCCGGGTGGGAGCGAGTCAACCTTCAAGGAGATCGTCGATGAAACTCAGAAGCATCATGACAGCGGGCGCGTGTCTGGTGGTCGCCTTTGCCGCGATCGCGATGCAGCCGGGTGGTGATTACAAAGGCCCGAGCGACGACGCCAAGCTGATCGCCGCCCTCTCCAGGAGCAAGCACACGCTGGAGGCGGGGATCATGCAGGCCGCGTCGAAGGCCCCCGAATCCGCCATCTCCGCCAAGTTCGAGCTGGAGGACAAGGGCGACCTGTCCCTCTCGGTGTACGTGGCCGAGAAGGGCCTGGGCGTCGATGCCGAGCACAACGTGCTCAAGGAACTCGGCGGCGGCCCGGACTCCGAGAAGTGGACGCCCGAGACCGAGGTCTTCAAGGACGTCGAGCACGTCTCCCGCTCGGCCGAGCAACTCACCATCATGGCCCTGTCGAAGATGTCGCTGGCGGACGTGATCGCCAAGGCCGGCAAGGACCAGCCCGGCACGGTCTACTCGGTCACCCCGAAGATGCGCGGCCGCAAGGCCGTGTTCGTCGTGCTCGTGGCGGACAAGGGCAAGAGCGTCGAACTCGTGTACGACGCCACAACCGGGAATCCGGTCAAGAAATAGGACCGATCAGCCCCGCGCCGCATGACCACGCCGACCGCCGACCAGCCCACTCCCGTCTCGACGGCGGCGCCGGAGCCGGTCCCCGGGTACACGCTGCGCGACCTCCTCCGCTACATGCTCTGGCTCGGGGCGACGGGTTTCGGCGGCCCCGTCGCGCTGGTCGGATTCATGCACCGCGATCTCGTCGAGCGCCGCAAGTGGATCAGCGAGACCGACTACAAGGAGGGCCTGGCGCTCGCCCAGCTCGCGCCGGGCCCGCTGGCGGCGCAGCTCGCCATCTACCTCGGCTATGTCGGCTACGCCGTGCCGGGGGCGACCCTCTCGGGCATCGCCTTCGTCATCCCTTCGTTCCTGATGGTGGTCGCGCTGGGCTGGGCCTACGTCCGGTTCGGCGGGCTGCCGTGGATGCAGGCGGTCTTCTACGGCGTCGGCGCGGCCGTCATCGGCATCATCGCCAACTCCGCGTACAAACTCACCAAGAAGACCATCGGCACGGATTGGCTGCTCTGGGCCGTGTTCCTCGCCAGCGGCGCGGCGACCGCGATCACCGAGCGCGAAACCGTGTGGCTGTTCCTGGGAGCGGGCGTGCTCGTGTGGCTGGTGCGAGCCCCGCCCAGGCTCAAACACACGCCCAAGCGCCCGGCAGCCACGCCCTTTTCCTTCTCACCGATGGCGCTCGCCGCTGCTGGGGGCGCAGCCGTGACCGGCTGGCCCCTGCTCGGCCAGATCGGGCTGTTCTTCCTCAAGGCCGGCGCCTTCGTCTTCGGCAGTGGACTGGCGATCGTGCCATTCCTCTACGGCGGCGTGGTCAAGGAGCACGGCTGGCTCACCGACCGCCAGTTCCTCGACGCGGTCGCCGTGGCGATGATCACTCCGGGGCCGGTGGTCATCACCGTTGGGTTCATCGGCTACCTCATCGCAGGCCTTCCCGGCGCCTGCGTCGCGGCGCTGGGCACCTTCCTGCCGTGCTGGGCGTTCACGGTGCTCCCCGCACCGTACTTCCGAAAGTACGGCCGGCGGCCCGGCATCGCGGCGTTTGTGAATGGCGTGACCGCCGCGGCCATCGGGGCAATCTGCGGGGCCGTCATCGTGCTGGGCCGCAGGTCCATCGTCGATGTGCCAACCGCTCTCATCGCGGTGGCCAGCCTCGCAGCGATCTGGCGATTCAAGGTCCGCGAGCCGTTCGTGGTACTCGCCTGCGGCGGCATCGGCCTGTTGCTCAAGGCCGTGTTCACCTGAACGATCCCGAGTCGAAGGACCCTGCCACATTTCGGCAGCGCCGACTTCAACCACGACCGCGTCACCAACTCCCAGGACCTCTTCGACTTCCTGACCGCCTTCTTCGCCGGCTGTCCCTGAGCGCAACTCCCTTCACATGCAATAACTACGCGACGATCTACCACGTCCGTGCGCCAAATTGTGGTCATACCTCATTTCCCTCTTGCATTCCCCGAGAATCTTGGTAAACTACCCCGCGTTCCGCGAGCGCGCGCCCGCGCTGCCTCGCACGCACCCGGGGAATCAAGGGGCTGACCTTGCCCACGAACGGTGGACACGCGGAGTTTATCAGGTCATGCCGGCCTCGAACCGTTCGGGGCTGACGTAACCCAGGGAACTGTGCAGGCGGACGCGGTTGTAGAAGCACTCGATGTAGTCGAAGATCGCGGCCC
>JBGPGM010000066.1:0-8484 GCA_041483855.1 Phycisphaerae bacterium
GCCGTGACCGGCGCCCGCCTCACGGGCTCGGCATAGGGACGGAAACGATGAAATCCGTGCCGCGCCCGACTTCGGAATAAACGTCGATGCGTCCGCCGTGCTCCTCGATCAACCGGCGCGCGGTGGGCAGGCCCAGCCCGGTGCCGCCGGACTTGGTCGTGAAATAGGGTGTGAAGATGCGCTCGAGCGTGCCCGGTGGGATCCCCGGGCCGGTGTCGATCACGTGGACCTGGACCATCCGGCGCCCATCGGGGTCGCGGGCGCTGCCGGTCCGGAGGATCAGTTCGGCGGCGCGCCCATTGGCGGCATCGGGAGCCCCGGCGGGTACGCCGGCGCCCGCCGGCGACATCGCCTGCACCGCGTTGAGCATAAGGTTGAGCAGCGCCTGCTTGAGCAGCTTGACATCCACCTCGGCCCACACGCCCCCCCCGCCCCCGGTCCCCCCGCTGCCGTCCGGCCCCCCGCCGGCCAGGTCAGCGCGCAGACGGACGCCGTGGCGCTCCGCCTCCGGCATGTAGAAGTCCACCAGTTCGGCGACGACGACGTTCAGGTCGGCGCGACGCTTGTCCAGCTTGATCTGGCCGGCGAACTCCAGGAAATCGGTCAGGATGCCACGCAACCGCTCCACCTCGCGGCGCAAGGCTTTCATGCGCGTGAGCAACCGGCTGCGCTCGTCCTCGGCGATCGGCAGGTCCTGGATCGATTCGATAAGCAACTGGGCGTTGAGGCCGATCGTCGAGAGGGGATTCTTGATCTCGTGCGCCAGCCCGCCCGTCATCGACCCGATCTCGGCCATGCGCTCGGCGGCATGGGCGCGGCGCTCCGCCGCTCGCACGCGGCGCTGCCGCCGGCGCAGCAAGGCCGCCGTCGCCAGCGTCGTCCCCAGCACGCCGGCGCCGAACCCGATGAACAAGCCGGAAAGATCCACGCCGATCGAGCCTCCGCCGACGGCGGCATCCCCGGCGCGCCGGACGCCCGGATCATTCGCCGCGCGGACCCGCCGAGCGACGCCCCGGCTTGAAAAACGACCGGCCGGGCTCAGCGTCGCGGCGAGCGCGCGTAGCCGCGTTTGGTCCCGACTTTGACCTCGATGGACTCGACGCGGACGGCCTTGGTGGCGTGCCATCCCTTGTCGGTCAGCGTCGCGTCGTAGGTCACGGCGCAGCCGTCCTTGAGGACGCGGAAGCCCTCGCCCTCGATCTTGGAGTAGTGGACGAAGATGTCCTGGCCCTCGGGCCCGACGATGAACCCGTACCCCTTCCTCGGATCAAACCACTTGACCACGCCTTGCACGCCGGAAATCTGCTGCTGCCCTTGCGTCATCGAGTGCCCCCTTGGCGCTCGCCCGGCCTTCATTCCTGGACCCCGGGCCCGTCCCAACAAGGCCCCCACCTTACCATTCATCGCCTCTCGATCCAAGTCTGCCCTACAAAAACGCCGCCCAAGCGCAAAAAAGCGCAGCGACGCCCAAAGGGCCATCCCCACACAACCGTGGGGGTCCCGCGGGTGCTAACTTACGCTCCTGCCAGCGGTTGGGGACAACGGCCCGAGAACATCCCCACTTGAGGTCATTGCCCCGAGCGGGCCCCGGCCTCCTCGGCCAACGCCGCCTTGCGGCTCAGCTTGATCCGCCCCTGGTCGTCCACCAGGATCACCTTGACCTTCACCACGTCGCCGATCTTGACCACGTCCGTCACGTTCTTGACGTACCCCTCGGCCAGTTCGGAGATGTGGCACATCCCGTCCGTCCCCGGCGCCAGCTCCACGAACGCGCCGAAGTCCTTCGTGCTCACCACCTTGCCCGTATAGATCGTCCCCACCTTGATCTCCTCGCACAGCGCCTCGATCTCGGCCCGGCACAGGCCGATCGCCTCGCCGCTGGGCGCGGCGATCATGACCGTGCCGTCGTCCTCGACGTCGATGGTCACGCCGTACTTGTCCTGCAGGCCGCGGATCATCTTGCCCCCCGGGCCGATCAACTTGCCGATCTTCTCGGGGTTGATCTTGATGGTGATCAGTCGCGGGGCCAGGACGGAGATGTCCGGGCGCGGCTTGGCGATCGTTCGCTCCATGGTGTCGATGATTTCCAGCCGGCCCTGGCGCGCCTGCTTGAAGACTCGCTCGATCTGGCCCAGCGTCAGGCCGCGCGCCTTGAGGTCCAGTTGGATGCCGGTGATCCCGTCGCGGGTGCCGGAGACCTTGAAGTCCATGTCGCCGAAGAAGTCCTCCTCGCCGATGATGTCGGTCACGAAGACCTCCATGGCGCCGGACTCGTCGGTGAACCGGCCGATCGAAATGCCGGCGCAGGTGGCCTTGATGGGCACGCCGGCGTCCATGAGGGCCAGGCACCCGCCGCAGACCGAGGCCATGGACGACGAGCCGTTGCTCTCGGTGATGTCGCTGACGACGCGGATGGTGTAGGGGAACTCGTCGGGGCTGGGCAGGATGCCCATGAGGCTGCGCTCAGCCAGAGCCCCGTGCCCGATTTCGCGCCGCCCGGGGCCGGTGATCCGCTTGGCCTCGCCGGTGGCGAACGGGGGGAAGTTGTAGTGGAGCATGAACTTCTTGGAATACTCGGGCAGCAGGCCGTCGACGATCTGCTCGTCCTTGCCCGTACCCAGGGTGACCGACACGAGCGACTGGGTCTCGCCACGCTGGAAGAAGGCCGAACCGTGCGTGCGGGCGAAGACGCCGACTTCGCAGGTGATCGGGCGGATCTGGGTGGGCCCGCGCCCGTCGGCGCGGGCGCCGCTCTGGACGATCAGTCGCCGGATGATCTTCTCCTCCAGTCGCTTGAAGGCCTCCTTGGCCATGCTGCGACGCTTGGCGGAGACGAGGTAGTCCTCGTAGTTTCCGGTCGTCTTGAGCGTGAACTTCTCCTCGAGCATCGCGTTGCGGATGGCGTCTACGCGGTTGGACCGATCGGTCTTGCCGGGGATGCTGCGGGCCTCGGTCAGTTCCCCCTCCACCTCCCTGCGGACCGTCTCGACGACGTCGCCGTCGGGGAGCACCAGGTCGCCGATCCGCGTCTCCTTGCCGGCCTTGGCGACGAGTTCGTCGATCAAGCCCAGCATCTCCTTGATCGCCTCGAAGCCGGCCTCGATGCCGCCGAGCACGCCCGCCTCGTCCACCTCGGCGGCGCCGACCTCGATCATGTTGATCCCGTCCTTGTGGCCGGCCAGGACCATGTCAAGGTCGGAGTACTCCAGTTGCGTCACCGTCGGGTTGACCACGTAACGCGGGCCGTCGTCGGTGTGAACGCGCCCGACGCGCAGGGTCGCCGTGGGGCCTTCGAAGGGCGAGTCGCTCAGCGCCAGCGCCGCGCTGGCCGCGGTCCCCGCCAGCACATCCGTGTCGTTCTCCCCGTCGTGGCTCATCACGAAGACCTGGACCTGGACTTCGTCGATGAACCCGTCCGGGAAGAGCGGGCGGAGCGGCCGGTCGATCATCCGCATCGTCAGGATCTCTTTCTCGTTGGGCGCGCCCTCGCGCTTGCGGAAGCCGCCGGGGAACTTGCCCGCCGCCGATGTCTTCTCGCGGTAGTCGATGGTCAACGGGAAGAAATCCAGCCCCTCGCGCGGGGCCGCACGCACCACCGTCGCCAGGACCGTGCTTCCGCCGTAGGTCGCCAGGACCGCGGCGTCGCACAGCTTGGCGACTTTGCCCGTCTCCAGGGTGAGGGTGCGACCGGCGATCTCGCGCTGCAACTTGACGTAGCCCATCTGTCTTCTGCCTTGCGCTCTGTGGCGCGATTGGGGCCCGCGCGCTGCTGCCGCGAAGGGCCGTGCGGCACGGAACCTGGATGTCCATCGCCCGACCCCGCTCCCCGGAGGCAGAAGGCACGGGGCAGTCCGACTCGGACGGCCCGCCAGAGCCGTCCCGCCTGAACTGCCGCCTGCCCACTGCCGCAGAGGCCCGCGGCCGGCATTCCAAAACCAAAGGACCGGCCCTCCTGTCGGAGCGCGGGTCCGCGCGACGAGCCGTTACTTGCGCAACCCCAGACGGGTGATCAGGTCCGTGTAGGCGTCCCGGTGGGTGCGCGCCAGGTACTTGAGCAGCCGGTTGCGCTTGCCGACCATGAGGATCAGGCCGCGCCGGCTGTGGTTGTCCTTCTTGTGGATCTTGAGGTGCTCGTTGAGTTCGGCCATGCGCTCCGTGAGGAGGGCGACCTGGACTTCCGGGGACCCCGAGTCTTTGTCGTGGCGACGGTTCTGGCCAACCACCTCGGCCCGTCGCTGTGTCTCGATTGGCATGCGCCGCTGCTTCCTGTACCGAATGGCCTGCGAACCCGTTGATTCCTTGGTCGGTAGTTTAGGCCGGCCACCCGCCGACGATCAAACCGGAGGTCGCCGGGGAGGATCAATCCATCTGAATGCTGCAACCAGCCCGTGCCTTGGCCCGTATACTATGCGTACCATAGCATTGCCGACCAACCGAGGGAGACCCCACCCATGCGCATCGAACGCGAACTCATGCGCGGCGCCGGACCGCTGGCCGTGCTCAAGCTCCTCGAACGGGCCGACATGTACGGCTACGAGCTCGTCGAGTCCCTCGCCAGCAAGACCGCGGGCGTCCTGGACATGGGCCAGTCCACGCTCTACCCCCTCCTGTACAACCTCGAGGCCAAGGGCCTGATCGAGGGCTATTGGCGCCAGGACGCGGCCCCGCGCCCCCGCAAGTACTACCGCCTCACGGGCCGGGGGCGCAAGCGCGTCCGCGACGACACGAAGCAGTGGCGCGCCGTCCTCCAGGCCATGGCCGGTCTGGGCGTGCTCCCTGAAGGGGCCTCGTCGTGAGCGACACCCACCCGCACCCTGCCGCGGAAGCGCTGCCGCGCCGTTAGTTCCTGGGGCGCGTGGCCGCCACACCCTGGCGCGACCTGCTCCGAGGCCGGCTTACCTGCCGCCACGACACCGAACGCGCCATCGCCGCGGCCGCTCTCCCCGCACCGCTCGTCGAGTGCATCCGCCAGGTCGTCCGATGCACACGCCTGTGGCGCTCCGAGAAGGCCGAACTCGCCGCCGAGCTCATCGCCCACTTTGCCGACGGTATCGGCGCCGGTCGAGCCCCGGAGGAACTACTTCAGTCGTTCGGGGACCCCCGCCAGGCCGCGGCCCTCATCCGCCGGGCCAAGAAACGGGCGCGCCCCTGGCCCTGGCGCGCCCTGAGGCGAGGCCTTCAGGCCTTCGGCGTTCTGCTCGCTCTGCTGGGAGTGTGCTACGGCGTGCTGGCGGCTCGGTTCTACGCCGGCTCGCCGACCATCACGCACAACTACACCGCTGAACTGAACGCGCCCCTGGCATCCATCCCCGAGGACCAGAAGGCGTGGCCGCTGTATTGGCGTGCCGCCCTCGCCTTGCCGCACTTCCCCGAGGAACTGTTCGACGTCTGGCTCGATGCCCGCCCCGGTGAGCGCGGCTGGGAAGAAAGCCTCCGGTACAACGAGGCCTGCCACCAGTCGCTCGACCTCATCCGCCAGGCGTCGCGCCGGCCGGTTCTGGGCAAACCGCTCTCCACGGATGCAGATGAGGAGCTCGAGAACCATCTCAGGGAAATCCTCCGCCCGTCGCAGACGCCACCCGCCCCGGTCACGCGGCCGCCCAGCCCGTCGCAGAGCTCTCCGGCAGCCGGGAGCAAGACCCCCGCCGGCGCCGTGGCCGATCTTTCCGGCGGTGACAACCCGGTTGTGGCCAGCGTTGTGATCGAGGAGTTCGGCCTGCTCCGCCGATTCGCCCACCACCTCGGCCTGGATGCCCGTGCCGCCGTGCAGACCGGCGACGCTGCCCGCGCCTTCGATGATGACGAGGCCATCCTCGCGATTGCGAACCACGCCTCTCAGGGTCGCTTCTTGATCAGTCAGGCCTGCGGCTTCGGTATTCTCACCTTCGGATTGCAATCGGTCGGGGAGACCCTCGACGAGCACCCGGCCCTGTTCTCCGACCAGCAACTGGTCGATCTGGCGCACACCATCGGCGCCTGGGGCGGCGGCGGTACGCTCGCCAACTCCTTCGACGGCGAACGCCTCATGTTCGAAGACTTCCTCCAGCGCACCTACTCCGACGACGGGCACGGCGACGGCCGCTTTACCCCCGAGGGTGCACGCCTTCTCAGAGCCCTCGCCCCCATGAGCGGTGATCCGCATATGGTCGATACTGCCGCCGCGGCCGGTGATCCTATCGACGCCGCCATTCTCCTCTCCCGCGCCGAACTACGCGCAGCGTACACCCGGGTGATCGATTCATCCATCGCCGAAGCTCGCATTCCCCTCTGGCAGCGCACCGGCGCGCCGGCCCGGCAGCGGTACGACGAACTCACCCGGTCGGTTCTCGACCGCAGCCGTTACCTCCCCGTCGCCATCCTCATCCCCCCGCTGGACCAACTCAACGTCACCGCCGAGCAGACCACCCAACTGCGCGACGCCACGCTTGTCGTGATCGCCCTGGAACTGTTCCACCGCCGCCACGGACGATACCCCGCCACGCTCGACGAACTTGTCCCCTCCTTCCTGCCTGCCGTTCCCCCCGACCGCTTCGACGGCAGGCCCATCCGTTACCGCCTGCGCGATGGCCGGCCCGTCATCTACTCCGTCGGGAGCGACCTCAAGGATGACGGCGGCCGCCCGCCGCGCACCAGCGCGAGCGCCGCCTCACACTGGTACCCGCCCCGGGAGCGCCAAGCCAAGGCCGCGCTCCAGAACGACCCCCATCCGATCCCCGACGGCGACTGGGTCTTCTGGCCGTCCGTCCGGTATGACCGCGTGACGGGCGACCTGATCGACGCCCCCGCGGCCCCGCCCAACTGAGCCGGACCGCCACCGTGTGAACACGTCTGTCCGCGGACCCCGGTCCCGTTCCCCACGGGCCGGGGACGGGTTCCCCTCTGGGCGTGCGCGCACTACCCTACTGCCCATGCGACTGTCCCACCGCGTCACAGACCTCAAGCCCTCGTCCACCGTGGCCATGATGAACCGGGCCAAGGACCTGATCCGGCGCGGCGTCGATGTCCTGCCCTTCGCCGCGGGCGAGCCGGACTTTGACACGCCCGACGCCATCAAGCGGACGGCGATCGAGGCGCTCAACGCGGGGCAGACCAAGTACATGCCGACGCTGGGCGATCCGCAGACCCGCGCGGCCATCGCCGAGAAACTGACGCGCGACAACCGGATCCCCAACGTGACCGGCGATCACGTGGCGATCTCCGCTGGCGGCAAGCACGCCCTGTACACCGTCTGCCAGTGCCTGCTGGACTGCCCGGGGCGCGGCGAACCGGCCTCCGAGGTGCTCCTCCCGGTGCCGGCGTGGGTGTCGTACTCGCCGCTGGCGGAACTGGCGGGAGGCAAGGTGGTCGAACTGCCCACGACCATCGAGACGGGCTTCAAGATCTCGGCGCAGCAGCTGCGTCGGGCGATCACGCCCAGCAGCCGACTGCTGATCCTCAACTCGCCGTCGAACCCGTGCTCGACGATGTACTCGGAAGCGGAGCAGCGGGCCCTGGCTGCCGTGGTCGCCGAGGCCGCGCGGTCCGTCGCGCCGGAGCTGATGATCGTGACGGACGAGATCTATGAGAAGATCGTGTACGGGCCGGACGCTCACTTCTCGATCGGGTCGGTCGCGGAGGTTGCGGAGCGCACCATCACGATCAACGGCCTGTCCAAGGCGTATGCGATGACGGGCTGGCGCGTGGGGTACACCTGCGCCTCCGGGGAATGGGGCCGGAAGTTCATCGGCGCCATGGCGACGATGCAGGGCCAGATGACGACCAACATCACGTCGTTCGTCTATCCGGCGATCCGCACGGCGCTAGCCGAGTGCAGCGCGGATGTGGAGCGGATGCGCCGGGCGTTCGCACGCCGGGCCGAACTGATCGGCGGGCGCATGGCCCGCATCCCGGGCTTCAGGTGCGTCAAGCCCACCGGGGCCTTCTACATGTTTCCCGACATATCGGCGCACTTCGGCAAGCGCTCCGCCGGCCTGTCCGAGCCCCTGGCGCAAGCCAGGGGTCTTCCCGCCGCCGTCGCCCCCCGCACCATCACCTCCGCCCTCGATTTCGCCGAGGCGCTGCTGGCCGAGTTCCAGGTCGCGGCCGTCCCCGGCGAGGACTTCGGCGGGTGCGGGGGCAACCACGTCCGATTCTCCTTCGCGTGCTCTGAAGCGCAGATCAACGCGGGGATGGACCGGCTGGGGGAGTTCGTCGAGTCGCTGCGCTAGGCGCGGCTACGGGCCTGCGACCGCGGGTTTGGAGTGCAGCACCGTGGACGGATCAGGGAGCGGCGGCAGACTTGCCTTGGCCCGCAGGGCGTTCTGCTCGGCCAGGGCTCCCGCAAACGCACCGGGCGGGAATGACTTGACGCTCCGGTCCGCACAGCCGACGGCGATGGTCTGCGTTGAAGTGGGGGCGTAGCTCTCCGGGTCCGGCGAATAGACCACGACCCACAGCCCCGGGTCCGCCGTGGACAGGTCGATCCCGTGGTACGTAAAGACGAAA
>JBGPGM010000067.1:0-8448 GCA_041483855.1 Phycisphaerae bacterium
GGCTTCGAGCAGCGACTCCCGGTCCGACGTGAAGCCCGTCAGCGCGCGGGCCCGCGCGCCGATTGCGCCCACCAGCGCCGCCGACCCGCTGCTGGCCAGCACGCGCCCGATCAGTTCCTCGGCGCGGCGCTTGGCTTCGCCCAGGCGCGTCTCCACGTCGACGGCTCCCCTGGCCGGCTCGCCGTCGCGCGCCGACATCGACGCCGAGCGGTCGATCAGTAGCACGACACGGCCCGCCATCGGCCCTTCGCCGCTCAGCGCCGGGCGGGCCAGTGCCGCCAGCAGCAGCCCCAGGATGAGCAGCTGCAACACCAGCAGCCACGACGCCCGCAGCCAGCGCAGCGGCGAGTTCACCTGCAGGTCCTGCACCGCTCGCTCCCAGAGCAGGATCGAGGTGACCCGCAGCGGCCGCCGGCGCAACTTCAGGAAGTAGTACACCAGCAGCACCGGCACGGTGACCGCCGCCCCGATCAGCCCCGCCGCCGGCGCCAGGAACGTCAAGCCCCGCCCCCCTTGCCCGCCTCGCCGTTGGCCGCTCCCCCTTGAGACCCCGATCCCTTGCTCTGTCGATTACGTCCTCGGAACCCCTTGCCCACGACGTACATCTCGCGCGAGACCTCGCGGCTGGCCGCGGGCTTGAAACCCCTGGCCTCGGAGAAGAGCCGGCCGGTTTCCTTGAGCAGGTCGCCGTACGCCTCCCCCTCGAAGACCTTCATGGCCAGGTTCCCGCCAACTCGCAGGACTGCCGGGAGCAGTTCCAGGACGCGACGGCACAGGTCCACCGACCTGAAGTGGTCCGCCGATCCACCGCCGCCACCGGCCGTGCTCGGGGCCATGTCGCTCAGGACCACGTCGAAGCCGGGTTCAACGGGGGCGCTGATCCCGCCGAGTTGCAGCAGCGCGGCCGGATCGATCTTGAAGACATCCCCGCGAAGGGCGACGACATTGGGCGCGAAGGGCCCGTCGATTTCCTGCAGGTCCAGCCCCACCACGACGCCCCGATCGCCTACCGCCTCGGCCGCGACCTGCAGCCACGACCCGGGAGCGCACCCCAGGTCCAGGACACGGTCGGCACGCCGGATCAGGCGCTTCTTGTCGTTGATCTCCTTGAGTTTGTACGCCGAGCGCGCCAGGTACCCCTCGGCCTTGGCCTGCCTGAAGTAGCGGTCGTGCAACTGGCGGCGCGGCGACATGCCCACATGCTACGGCCGGATGCGGCGCCCCAGTGCCGGCGGGGACCTTCCGCGCCCATCCCGAGGCGTACCATCCCGTTTCCGCAACCCCGGAGCCCCCAATGACCACCGTGTCGTCCGCCCGCCGCTTCATCCGCGAACTCGAGCCCGCCGAGCGCATCCGCGGCGCCTTCGCCATCGCCAACGCCCAGCTGGGCAAGACCAAGCAGGACAAGCCCTTCCTCAAGTGCCTCATCGGCGACAAGACCGGCCAACTCCCCGGGCGCATGTGGTCCATCGACCCCTCCCACTTCAAGCGACTGCCCACCGACGGCTTCGTTTACCTCGAAGCCGAGACGCAGCCTTACCAGGGCGAGTTGCAGCTGATCATCAGCACCATCGACCCGGTGGACGCAACTCCCGAGTTGCTGCGCGAGCTGCTCCCTTGCTCGGCACGCCCTGTGGAGGAGATGTTCGCCGAGTTCACCGTCCTCATGGGAACGCTCAAGCACCCCGCGGCCCGTGCCCTGGCCGCGACGTATATGGCCGACGAACACCTCATGGGCGCGTTCAAGCAATGCCCGGCGGCCAAGAGCATGCACCACGCGTACATCGGCGGCCTGCTGGAGCACACCCTGCAGTTGCTCAAGCTGGCCGACGCCATCTGCCCCTTCTATCCCAAGATCAACCGCGACGTGGTCATGCTCGGCCTGTTCCTGCACGACCTGGGCAAAACCCGCGAACTGATCTTCGACCGCACCTTCTCCTACTCCGACCGCGGCGAACTCATCGGGCACATCGTCGAAGGGGCGATCATGCTCCACGACAAGGCCCAGCAGACCATGCGCACCACCGGCCAGCGCCTCCCGTCCAGCCTTGTCATGGTCCTCCAGCACATCATCCTCTCTCACCACGGATCCCTGGAGTTCGGGGCCCCCAAACTTCCCGCCACGCCCGAGGCCGTCCTTGTCTCTCAACTTGACAACCTTGACGCCAAGACCGCGATCACGCTGGCGGTTGCCCGGCCCGACCTGGCCGCCGCCGAGACGGGCCTGGGTGGCAACTTCACCGAGAAGCAGTGGTCGCTGGACACCAAGCTGTTCCGCCCGGACCCCCTGGCCGACTGATCGTTGCCGCCATTTGCATCCCGGGGGCAAGCCGAGGATCATTCCACGATGGATGTGTACCTCGACGGTCGTCGATTGACTGTGGGCCGCCCGACGCTGGCCGGCGCGTTGGCGGCCGGTCGCGAGGCCGCGGCGTCGGCCGGGCGCGTGGTAGTCGAGGCGACGCTGGGCGGCGAGCCGATCCCCGACGGCATGCTCGACGACCCACCCGACCGCGATGCGGGCCCCGTCGAGGTCCGGTTCGTCTCCGCCGACCCCGCCCAACTGGTCCTGGGCACGCTCACCGACGTCGCCCAGACCCTCGGGGACGTCATGGATGAACAGGGCGCCGCGGCGGACCTCATACGCCTGGGCAAGGTGGACCAGGCCTTCGAGCACATCGCGTCCTCGCTACGCACGTGGGACGGCGTGCGCCAGGTCGTTGTCCACGGGGCGACGCTGCTGGGGATCCCGCTCGAGACGACCACCGTGTGGATCGCCGGACAGGGCGTGCCCATCACCGACTGTGTCGAGTCACTGGCCGTGCAGCTGCGCGAGATCAAGCGGTCGATCGAGGCGCAGGACTGGTCGGCGCTGGCGGACGTGCTCGACCACGACATGAAGATGCAGGCGGACCGGTGGCAGGACCTGCTGCGCGGGCTGGCCGATCAGATCCGCACGCGCCGCCCTTCACCCTCCGCCCGAGCCTAGCGTAGGCGGCGGACGGAGGCCGACCCCTTGCCAAGTTCGCGGGGCAACCCCAGAGTCGAGCGGATCGACGCGATGATGGAAGAGGCCAGCCGCGCGCTGGTCGCCCGCGACTACTTCGGGTGCGAGCGGCTCGGCGCCAACGCGCTCGATCGGGCGTTCGGCCTGTTGGACTACGACCGAATGGCACGTGTGCTGCTGCCGCTGGAGGAGGCGCGCCGGCAGAAGCGCGATTTGGCCTTCGACACGCGCCGAGTCATCGTCGTTGGCGACCAACTCCCGTCCACCCGGTCCCTCGTTGCCGGGTGCTACCTCATCTGCCCCCCTCTCGTCGGCGTGGACGGGCGGAACCTGCGCGAGAGCGCCGACCGGCGGCGTGTGCCGGCCATCGTCATCGTCCGCGAGCCGACGACGCGCGAGGGCCTGTGGCCGCTCGTGGCCGTCGGGCCGGTCACGATCCGCGCCAAGGTCGCGCCGCCCGCGGCCCCGCTTCCGCCGCGGCCCCGCGCGCCCCGCCGGCGCGCCAAGGCGCCGTCGCCGCCCGAGTCCCGGCGCGCCGGGAGCGCGCCGCCGGGCGAGCCCGTGCCATCGCCCGAATGGTTCCTCGCCGCCAACGAGGCGCTGGGCGATGCCGCGCTGGCCGAAGTGAACCCCGCGGCCCATCCCGAGACGCGCATCGAGGCGCTCATGCTCCGCCTGGCCGCCCACCCGGACCACGAGAAACTCCACCAGGCGCTGGCGGACGCGTGCCGCGCCGCCGTGCGCGATCCGTTCACCGGCCGCCGGCGGCGCGTCGTCAAAGCCAGGCAGCCGACGTGATCCGCCGGGCCCGAGCGATCCTCAGTTCCAGCTGCACCCCTTTGGGGTTTCCACCCGTCGCTGCGCCGCCGTTCGCCGGATCAGCGCGGCCAGGCCGTTGAGTTCACCCTCGACGATCCGCGCCCGCTCCATCGGGTCGGCCGCGGCCAGCACGCGGTAGCGCACCTCCGGGTCCGAGATGAACGACATGGCGACCAGTTCGATGATCGCCTGAGTGGGGATGGCGTTCTCCTTGACGTGCTCCAGGACGGTCGCGCCCTCGCGCAGGTCCGTCAGGGGGCCGTCCGAGAGCATCGAGACCAACCGCTGGCGGAAGGGGGCCAGCGGCGACTCGTCCATCTCGTCGATCCCGATGGGATCGAGCATCGCCTGCCGGTACAGGCACTCGGTCGACGCCGGCAGTTCGTAGAGGATCTTGGCGCGGCAGACCCCCCGCAGCAGGATCGTGTAGCGCCCGTCGGGCATCCGGTGGTGCTGCACGATCTGACCGACGCAGACGATGGGCCGGATCGGGGGACGCCCGTGGTACTCCTGCCGCCACGCATCCCCCTCGAAGACCGCCATCGCGATCTGACCCGCCCCATCCAGGGCGTCGCCGACCATCTGCCTATAGCGGTCCTCGAAGATGTGCAGGGGCAGGATGCCGTGCGGCATCAGGACGATGTCGTGCAGCGGGAAGATGGGGAGGTGTCGGCCGAAGTTCACCTGGATGACGGATTCTTCGGACATGGCGCAATTCTAGGGATCGAGGGACCGAGGGATCGAGCCGAAGGCCGGGCAAGCGAGCACGATGGCCGCGGACGCACGCGCATCGCCCGATCGTCCCGCGGCTCACCCCCTCGGGGCCTCGATCCCCGGTGACCCCGGTCCGTCGATCCCCTGATCCTCTGGTCCCTTGGTTGCAGCCTCCTGCTCCCTCGCTGCCCGCCGGTGCCGCTTGTGGATGAGCCGGATGTTGCGGGCGTAGATCACCACCCCGGAGGTCTGCCCCAGCACTCCGACGATGTCCTGCCGCCACGCGAAGTAGGTGAACAGCGTGACGCCTCCCAGCAGGCTCAGCCACCAGAACATCTCCGGGATTACGCTCTCCCTGCGCCGCTCGCTGACGATCCACTGCAGGAACATCCGCCCGAAAAAGGCGCCCTGCCCCGCGAAGCCGATCGCCACCCACGCCAGCGACCCCCACGACGTGATGTTCAGCGCCCGGAAGACCTTGTTCCCCGCGTTGCGGACGGCGTGCTCGTACCGGGCCTGGCCGTACCGTTCGATGAACTCCTCGCGCGTGATCACCGGCGAGGCGAATCCGTCCCGGTACAGCAGCCGGAACGTGAATGTCCCGCTGGCCGGCGGGTCTTCCACGATCTCCAGTTCCCCCTTGCCCGCCAGGTCGAACTTGGTCGTTAACGCGCCCGGCCGCAACTGGTGCGCCGTCGCCGGCGCGTACACCACCCACACGCCCAACAGCAGCAGCGCCACCATCGCGGCCACGGGCTCCCACTTCACGTGCGAACCTCGTGGGAATAGGGGGAGTGGGGGGAGGAAGGGGCGTCGGCTCGGGCGCCGGGGCGCCGTGTGGAAACGACCGGTCCGCTCGGATCGGCAGTCTCAGCGGGTGAACGCGCCGGCGCCACCTCCGCGGCGGTCACCGACCGTCGGCGGGCCCGCATATACCGTACCGCCAGCAGGTCGATCAGCCCGGGAATCGCCCGCTTGGTGATCCCCAGGCCGTACTTGGTCACCCCTGCGGTGCGCGCCCGGTGGCTCACGGGGCACTCCACCACCGTGTACCCCAGGTGGCGCGCCATCACGGGGATGAAGCGGTGCATGCCACGCAACTCCAGCGGCAGGGCCAGCGCGATCTCTTGTCTCATCACCCGAAGCGAGCAGCCTGTGTCGCGGATGGTGTCCTCCAGCAGCCAGCGCCGGAACAGCCGCCCCACGACAGAGCCGGCGCGCCGGACGGCGTTGTCGCGCCGGGCCCGCGACCGGTCGCCCTGCACCATGTCCGCCCCTGTGGCCCGCATCAGGTCCAGCATCATGGGCAGGTCGGCGGGGTCGTTCTGGAGGTCGGCATCCAACGTCGCGATCAGCTGTCCGCGTGCCGCGCGGAACCCGGCGTGGAACGCCGCGGATTGCCCGTTCCCGCGGCCGGGAGGCGTTTGGGTCAAGGCCACGCACCGCAGCCACGGCCGGTCCGGCATGAGCGCGGCCACCGTGGACCGGGTCGCATCGGTCGAGCCGTCATCCACGATCACCAGTTCAAACGGCGTCCCCAGCGGCGCCAATGCCTTCTCGGTCTCCTCGACGAGCCCGGCAATGTTCGGTTGCTCGTTGTGGGCCGGTACCACCACCGAGAGCACGACCTCGCCACTACGGGTGGGCGGGAGATGGGGGTGGACACTGGCCATCAGGCGGGAGTGTAGGGACTGGGTGCGGGCGGTGATCCGCCGCGAACCCCCTCCCAGCCCGGCTCGCGTGCTGCCACCTATAGTTGAATGAGACTGAGTCGCAACGGAACCACCACCCCATGCATGTACGCCAGATCGACCCGGCGACCGCGACCATCCCGGTCAAGTTCATCCTGGACGACCCCCAGGGGTGCACCGGCACGGACAGGCTGGAGCAGGTGGTCATGGCGGCCAAGGGACAGAACCTGCTGGAGGTGGCGCTGGGCGCTGACATCAACGTCGAGCATGCCTGCGGCGGGGTGTGCGCCTGCTCGACCTGCCACGTCCACGTCGAACAGGGGATGGACGTACTTAGCGAATCCACGGAGGCCGAGGACGACCGGGTCGAGGAAGCGCCGGGCCTGCAGAAGAACAGCCGCCTGTCGTGCCAGTGCGAGATACTCAAGCCGGGGCCGATCGTGGTCCGCGTGCCCGCCTGGAACCGCAACGCGGTCAAGGAAGTGGCGCACTAGGCGCGCGTGGTGCGCCGCCGGAGGCAAGCGGCGGCGGTGAAGGGGGGGCAGGGGAGGATGCGCCGAGATGAGGGACCAGACTTTCGGCTGGCTGGAGGTTGAGCGGATCGCGGAGGAACTCGCCCAGGCGCACCCCGACGTGGACCCGCTGACGGTCAAGTTCGTGGACCTGCGCCGGCTCGCCGAGCGATTGCCCGGCTTCAAGGAGGTCCCCGGCCACCCGGTCAACGAGAAGATCCTCGAAACGATCCAGATGCGCTGGTACGAGGAGCGCGAGGACCTGGCGGAGGATGAGGACTAGCCCCGCGCGGCTACCGCCCCTGGAGCAGCACCAGCACCAGCACGTCGTACACGGCGTGCGTCCCCACCACGATCCCGAACCCGCGCAGGATGTACAGGGTGCCCAGGTACAGCCCGGCGGTCGTCAGGAAGATGAGCTTGGGCCAGTCCGTCCCCCCGCCCATCGCGGCCGGGAGGGACGTGTCGTGGTAGAGCGCGAACGCCAGCGCCGCGCCGATGACCGCCAGGACGCTGGCGATGCTGCTCTTAATCTTGAGCAGGTCGGCCAGCACCAGGTGCAGCAGCGCAGTCCCGACCAGCCGGAAGAGCATCTCCTCGTACAGCCCCGCGCCCACCGAAACCGTCAGGCGCGCCTGCCACGGCAGCGAGAACACGCTCTCGCCCCCGCCGCCGCCCTGCGCGCTCAGGGCCGCGACGGAAGACACGGCCGCGGCCGACGCGCGGGCGTGCAGCGCGCTGAGCAGGAGCAGGGGCAGGGTCCAGGCGACGGACTCGGCGAGCATGCCGGCCAGCACGTAGGCCCGGGTTCGCCACCGGTCGCCCGCCAGCACGTGCCACACGAGCAGCACCGTGAACAAGGCCACGCCGGGCAGGAACAGCCCGGCGACGCCGAAGGCGTGGAAGAAGTCGCTCAGCAGGCGCTGGGCCTTGATGTCCTGTCGCGTACCCTTGACGACGTCGCTCAGGTACAGCGCCGAGCCGACTTCGTAGAGCGCTACCAGCGGCGCCAGGAAGACGAGGATGTGCAGGGGGCGCGACGACAGGAACCAATACGAGCCGCGCCGATGCAGGGCGCCGGCGCGCACGTCCGGTCGCGGCCTCGTCCGTCGCTGCGTCATGAGCGCACAGCGTACGGCAAACGGATCAAGCATGAATTGGGTGGTCGGCGCGGGGGCGTCGCGCTAGGCCGCCGTCGCCGAGCCCTTGGCCTTCAGGGCCGCGGACATGCGGCTCTTGCGCCTTGCCGCCTGGTTCTTGTGGATGACGCCGATCCGGGCGGTGCGGTCGATGACGCGGGTGCACTTCTTGAACGACTCGGCGGCCTCGGCGGCCGTGCCGTGGGCCAGCCGGTCGCGGAAATCCTTGACGGCGCTGCGCATCGTCCGCAGGCGCCAGCGGTTGCGGGCTTGGGCCTTGAGGTTCTGACGGACGCGTTTGCGGGCGGATGCGGAGTTGGCCATAGGTGCTTGGGTCCTCGGGACGCGCGGCGGCAGCCGCGGGAGAGGAAGTATCGCACGGCCGGCGTCCGAATCAAGCGGGGAGGGATGCGGCGGTAGCGGGTCGGGCGGACGGCAGAGCGGGGCGCGGGCCTGCGCAGCGCTGGGCAAACCGGCACACAGCAAGTTGCGGCGTGCCGCGTCAGGAGCGGTCGCATCCGGCAGACCCGCATACGGTGCGCCAGCGCCCGGGGCCGGCGGGAGAC